>NZ_JBQKUH010000052.1:0-30134 GCF_054968485.1 Leisingera sp. G5_S3_59_S7 | reverse complement strand
TTCCTGGATGGTGGCCAGGGCGGCGCGGTCCTCACCCGGGTGGAAACGGGCGCGAAGGGCGGTCGCCATCGGCTGCGGCTGCAGAATGCGCACCTGCGGGCCGGTGCGTTCGGTTTCTGCCTGCCAGCTGCGCGCCAGCGCCATCTGGGCCGCCTTGGTGGCGCCGTAGGTTCCATAGAACTTTTCGCCCGCCTTCGGGTCGTCAAAGAACACCGCGCGCCCGGTCTGGCCCAGCAAGGGCGCCACGTAGGGGATCAGCACCGAGGTGGCCGTGGCGTTGATCGCGACCGCCTTGGTCCAGTCCTTGGCGGCAACGGAGGGCGCCGGGCAGAGCGCGGTGGCATGGATCGCGGTGTGCAGCCACAGGTCCAGCTTGCCCCAACGGTCGTGGATGCCGCGGCAGAGCGTGGCCATTGCCTCCGGCACGGTGACGTCCATCGGCGCAAGGGTGGCGCTGCCGCCCGCGGCCTTGATACGGTCGTCGAGCTCTTCCAAAGCACCGGTGGTGCGGGCTACGGCGACGATGTGATGCGTGGGCGCAAGCGCCTCGGCCAGGGCATTGCCAAGGCCGCGGGATGCGCCGGTGATGAGAGCAAGCTTTTCTGTCATGGCCGCCTTCTTGGGCCGCCCGCGCAGGCAGGTCAAGGGGCAGCGGCCCGGGGCAAGAATTTTCGAAAACTCCTGGCAAATTTCTTTGAAGAAATTTGCGTGGCACCCGTGGTTCAGCTGCCCGGCATGGACAGGCGCTTGGTCTCGCCGCGGGCGCTGAGGATCAGCCCGTGAGCGTCGATTGCCACCACCTGGCCCAGCGAGGACAGGCGGGCACCGCGCGTCACGGTCTTGGTGCGGCCGTTGGGCAGGCGGACCAGCGCGGTCAGGCTGTTTTCGGGGCCATAGATGCCCAAAAGGTTCAGCCGGTTGCGGTTCACTGCGTTATCCTGTGTGGCCAGCCCGGCCACTTTGGCGGGCGTGCGCCCCGCCTTCTCTGCGTTTGCCATATGTGTCATCCCCGAAGTGTCAGGGCGTATCTGGCCACTCGGCCGGGCCGCTTCAACCAGCCTGCGCGGGCGTCGGCGGGAAGCCGCGGACCGGCCGGGCGCGATGCGTGGAACCCCGCCGCCGCAGCCGGGCAAGGGCCAGGGCGTAACGGTCAGGCGTCGAAAACCAGCGAGGGCAGGTCGTGGCCGTAAGCATAGAGCAGCTCCAACAGCTCCTCCAGCGCGGCGCCATCCTTTTGCAGCGGGTAAAGCGGGTGGTTCTGCTCGGTGACTTTCAGTTCCGGATACTGGCCCTCAGGCCGCATCTCCAGCACACAGCCCGCAGGCATCGGCATGTCCGGCGGGATCGCATTGGCGAGCCAGGCCGGGCGGTCGCCCAGCTTTTCCGACTCGCGCATCTCGAAAAGGTCGAGATAGGCATCGAAATCATCGCGGCTGAGGCTGGCCCATGTGCCCAGCAGAAACTCCTCGCCGCGGCTGCCGGACAGCGGGATCGCCAGCACCGCGCGGACGAAGCGCAGGTCGCCCAGGCGGCAGAAATCCTCGGTCAGAATGTCGCCGCGGGTGGCGAGGACGGCGGAGTTGTCCTCCACCTCCATATCCTCGGAGCAGATATCCGGCCGGTCGCAGCTGAGGCTCAGCAGTTGCGCAAAGGTGGCGCCGCAGCAGCGGCACTGGCGCGGAGAGGTCAGCATGCGGGCAAGATGCGCGTCCAAGGGGCGGCCTTTCGTCTGGAAGCATAAAAAGGCGCGGGCCATCACGGCCAGCGCCTTGTCCATGCAGTGGTCGCGGCCCTCATACGCGGATGCGGCCGGAAGTTCAAACCCCCCTTTCCGCAAGGAGGGCAGGGCGGGATCAGCCGGAGGCCAGGTTGGAGGCGTTCCAGGAGGCGCCGGGCACCGGCATGTCCTTGATCTTGGCGCTCACGCGGCTGCTGCCTTCGAGCGCCGCCAAGTACTCCTCGGTGACGCCGGTGATGTAGTTGCCGTCAAAGCAGGAGCAGTCAAAGCCCTGGATGTCCGGGTTGCCTTCCTGTGCCGCCCAGATCAGGTCCTCGAGCTTCTGATAGAACAGCGCATCGGCGCCCAGCTCGTCGCGGATTTCCTCGATGCTGAGGCCATTTGCGATCAGCTCATGCTTGGTCGGCATGTCGATGCCATAGACGTTGGGGTATTTCACCGGCGGCGACGCAGAGGCGATATAGACCTTCTTGGCGCCGGCTTCGCGGCACATCTGGACGATCTTCTTAATGGTGTTGCCGCGCACGATCGAGTCGTCGATCAGCAGCACGTTGCGGTCCTTGAACTCCAGCGGGATCGCGTTCAGTTTGCGGCGCACCGATTTCTGCCGCTCCGCCTGGCCCGGCATGATGAAGGTACGGCCGACGTAGCGGTTTTTCACCAGCCCCTCGCGGTAGCGGATACCGGTGGAGTTGGCGACTTCCAGCGCTACGGGGCGGGCCGAATCAGGCACCGGGATGATGCTGTCGATTTCCAGGCCCGACTCCTGAATCTGCTTGGCCAGCGCCTGGCCCATACGCAGCTGGGTCTTGTAGACCGACACGCCGTCCATCATCGAATCCGGCCGCGCCAGATAGACATACTCAAAGATGCAGGGGGTCAGCTTGCCCTCGACCGCCTGGAAGGTATGCAGCTTGCCGTCGAGGTCGATCAGCACCGCCTCGCCTGCCTTCACGTCGCGGACCTTCTCGAACCCGTTGATGCCGAACGCCACATCTTCGGAGGCGATGCAGTAATCGTCGCCGTCACCCTGCGCCGGGCGCTTGCCCAGCGACAGCGGCCGGATGCCGTGCGGGTCGCGGAACGCCAGCATGCCGACACCGGCGATCATGCACAGCACCGAATAGGCACCCTGCACCCGCTCCATGGTCATCTTGACGCCGGCAAAGATGTTGCGGATCGGCTCGGCGTTGCCGTTCACCTTGATGGCATCGGCGACCTTGTCGGCCAGAACGTTCAGCAGGATTTCCGAATCCGAGGTGGTGCGCAGATGGCGGCTGTATTTGCCGGTCACCTTTTCGCGCTGCTCGGCGGTGTTGGTGATGTTGCCGTTGTGGACCAGATAGATGCCGTAGGGCGCGTTGACGAAGAACGGTTGCGCCTCCGTCGCGCTGAGTGAGCCTGCAGTGGGGTAGCGCACGTGGCCCATGCCGACACGGCCGGTCAGGGTTTCAGCGTCTGCGGGTCCGAACACATCCTTGACCAGGCCGTTTTCCTTGCGCTCGCGAAAGAACTCGCCGGTGTAGGTCACGATGCCCGAGGCGTCCTGGCCGCGGTGCTGCAGCATCAAGAGGCCGTCATAAATTTCCGCAAAGACATCGGTGTCCCGGCTTGCGATCCCCAAAATCCCGCACATTGGCTGGCTCCAATCCCACTTAGGCTTTGCTGTTCGATGGCTGTTGGAAGCGGTGGTGCCGGCAGTCTAGCGCATTTTGCGGCGCGCGCGCCAATCCGGCCGGGCTGGCCGCACTCTTTCCCGGTGCCTGAGCCTGAAGGCCAATTGCGTCATCGGACCCCGGCGCCGGGCGCGGCAGGTCATGTCCACAAAGGCAGGCGGGCAGCAGCGGCAAGGCGGTGAGGCTCCGAATCCGTTTCCTGTTCGCGCCTTCACATAGTGGCTTTCTTTGCCTCTGTCATCAGAGGATCACAATTCCCCGCTGCACTGCGGCGGCTCGTAGCGGGCAGGGCGGCGGATGGTCTGTGCCGCCCCTCCCGTCAGTGCAGCGTCAGCAGCGAGATGGACCCGACCAGAACCAGGCTCAGCGCCCAGACCAGGTCCAGGTTGAACCACCCTTTGGACAGGAATTTCAGCCCCACCCAGCGGTAGATCCCGTAGGCCAGCACACCGCCCGCTGCCGTCATCGCAGCGGTATGAAGCAGCGCCACCAGCGCTGCGATGCCCGCGTTGCCGGTGATCAGCGTGCCCGCGGCGGCATGGCCTGCGTCCGTCTCGACCGTGCGGCAGATGCCAAGGTAGATCGGCACCAGCATCAGCCCCGCGCCATGCGCCATCGCCGCCAGGAACGACCACAGCGCCAGCCGCGACGGCGGCACCCGCGCCAGAAACCGCGGGTGGCGGCGGTTCCACAGCAGGTAAAGACCCAAAGCAATCACCAGGCAGGCGGCGCCGATCTGGATTTCGCGCTGCCACTCAGCCAGCACCATCAGTGCCGAGAACGGAAACAGGATCGCCGCCATGGCCAGCAGGTGGCCGGCCGCCAGCGCGGCCAGCGCCCGCCACAGGCTGCCCTGCGACCGGTCCATCAGCGCGGCTGACACCGCCAGCGGCCAGCCCATGCCGGGGTTCACGCCGTGATACACGCCAGAAGCGGCAACGGCCCCCCACAGGGCCGCCGCCGTGCTGATCTCTGCCACGCGTCAGGCGGAGGGGTAGCAGAAGCTGTCGGTGGAGCAGTCGCCCCCTTCCAGCCGGATCTGGTGGCTGCGGTAGCCCTTGGGGAACTCGACATAGAAATCCTTGTCCAGCTCCAGCCCGCCGGTTTCGCCGGCGTTCGCCATCACCATCTGGCCGCCCTCGGCGTCCGGATAGAACTGGTCATCCCAGGTGGAATAAAGCGAGTTGGTCCAATAGACGCGTTTGCCGTCGCGGCTGATCTCGACCATTTGCGGGCCATAGGCAAACTCCTTGCCGTTCGGGTGCTTGGCGCCCCGCGCAATCCCGCCGATCTCCACCTTGCCGGCCAGCTTGGGGTTCATCGGGTCGGACACATCATACTGATGCATCTCGCCCAGGCCCCAGCAGGCGACGTACAGAAACCTGTCATCCAGGCTCAGGTCGATATCGGTGACCAGCGGCGGCACCGCCTCGAACCCCTGCAGCAGCGGCGGCAGGTTCTCGGCCTTTTCGGGCCGCGGGTCGATTGTGATGGTCTTCTTGGCATCAAAGGTGCCGTCGTCATTCTGCCACCAGGTGAAGATCGCACCTTGCAGGTTGGTGGTGTCGACCACCACACCGCAAAAACCGTAATCCTTGGACGGGTCATGCGCAGGCCGGATTTCCAGCGCCATCTGGTGGTTTTCGCCCAGGTCGATGGTCTGCACGTTCTTGCGCTCGCGCAGGTTCCAGAAATGGATCGAGTGGCCGTATTTGTTGCTCAGCAGATCCTCCGCCACGATGCCGTTCTCGAACTGCGGCGGCAGGCCCCATTCCGAGCTCACCATGTAGTCGCGCGGCAGGTTCCACCAGAAGTCATAATGCTTGTCCTGCTTGCCGCGGTCCATCTCGTAACGGCCCAGGATCTCGAAGGTTTCGCAATCCATGATGAAGATGCCCGGCGGCCCGTCGGTGCCGTCCTCGCCGCCGCCGCCCAGGGTGGACACATAGATGCCCTCCGGCCCGCAATGGATGGTGTGCGGGCGCGAATAGCCGGTCTTGGCAAAGACCTCCTCCGGTTCGATGATTTTGTGGATCTTCGCCTCGCGCGGCTCCTTCACATCCACCACGTAGATCCGGCTGGAGCGGATGCCGGGAATGATCAGATAGCGCCGTTCCAGAAACGCATGGCCGGATAGCGGCGACAGCGACGAGGAACAGGCGTTCCAGCCGAAGTGGTGAAACTCGTCGCCTTTGTTGGGCATGATCAGCTGATGCACGATCTCGCCATAGCTGTCCGACTTCGGGTCGACATCGACCACCGCCAGCCCGTCGGGCTGGGAGCCGTCCGGGCTCAGCATCAGGGTAAAGGCCAGCGTTTCCGCCGGGGCCTCCATGGCAAGCCTGGGGGTGGCATGAAATGTGGGGTCAGGCCTCAAGTTCATAGTCAAATCCTCCCTGGAAAACAGGCGCCTGAACTGTTGGTCTTCTAGGTGCGCCCGCACCGATGCTGGCACACATCCGGATTTCGGGCAAATTTTTTTGAAAAGACGCCGCCGGGCGGAACATATGTTCCGTTTGGGCGGCCGCATAACGCGCTTTTCGCCCGGTCGCGCAGCGCCGCAGCGGACGGTTGTTCCTGAAGGGGGTGATCGCCGCCGCTGCAAAAGGAAAGGCCCGCACAGGGGCGGGCCGGAGGTGGGGGAGGGAAAAACGGTTCGGGATCAGGCCGCCAGGATGCGGTCCAGCAGGTTGTCCAGCGGCGCGGGCAGGCGGGCGTCTTCCGCACCCATGCCGGTCTCTGCAAGGGCGCGGCCCTCATCGCTGGCCAGAACCTGGCGGGTCTCGGTCAGCGACAGCTGGTGAAAGGCAGAGCCTTCGCGGTCATCGCCGGCGGGCATCAGCATGCCGCTTTCGGCCCAGACCAGCTCTTCTTCCTCGAATTCGAAATGGATGCGGCCCAGGCGCTCCGGCGCGGCGGCAGCGATGCCCTTGTAGCCGGCCAGGGCGATCAGCTTGGTGACCACAACCGGGAGGCCGAACAGGCGCTCGGCGGTGTCCATCTCCAGCGCCACTTTCTGGTCGGAGGGCAGCATCAGGTCGGTGTCATTGCCCAGGGCGCCGGCCGGCACATGCATGCAGGTGGTCAGACGCGGCACCGCGTGGCTGACCGCCTTCACTTCCTGGGCGCCGCCGTCAAAGGTGAACACCATGTCGCCGGGCTTGATGTCGCGGGCCTGTTTGAAACCCTCTTCGGTTTCCACCAGGGTTGCGGGCAGAAAGCCGCCGCTGCGGATGCGGGCCCGCTTCGGCGCCGGTTTCCCGGACTGCGGCAGGAGGTCGTTCAGCAGCACATCAACCGGCAGGAAATCGGCGAAATCTGTGGTGTGATCCAGCTGCATTTTGTGTCCCTTCTGAGCATCCTTGGCCCGGCGTTTTGCCGTTGAAGCCATGAGGCCCCCGAATTGGGACCAAATTGGGGCATGGGTGCGGCCCCTTCCGGGATGCGGCAGATTTCTGGGGACAAAACCGCGGTTTTACCCGGGATTGTTAACCTTTCGGCGGCTCAGCATGAGGATTTGTTAAGATTTGACCGGCGTTTGACGCTCGGCTTCTGCACGCCTCGAATCGTGATTCCTGTTGGTTAACAGAGTGTTAATGCACGGTTGCGCTGTTAATAATTATGGTGATGAAGCTGTGGATAACTGTGTGAACGCTTTGAAAGCAAACAAAAACGGGCGCCTTGCGGCGCCCGTGCGGCTTTGTTCCGGTAATGTCTCTTGGACAGTTACTGTCCGCAGCTGCCGATCAGCGCCTCATACTGTTCGGTGACCCAGCCCAGGGCCTGCTCCGGATTGCGCTCCTCGATCTTGCCGATCATGCGCTCAAACACCACCGCGGAGCGGCTTTCGTCAACAACGGTAAAGCTCTGCCCGGTCATCACCACGGCATAGAGGAAGAAGGCAATTGCGACCAGAAGAATGCCGCGCAGCACCCCGAAGAAGAAGCCCGCGCCCTGGTCCACCCCGCCAAGCGCCGAGCGCTGCACCAGGGTCGAGAACAGCGGCGTGAAGAATGAGACCACAATCAGTGCCAGCGCGAACACTGCGGCAAAGGCGGCGATGATGGACAACTCGCAGCTGTCGGCGATGAATTCGCCGATCACCGGGATCTCTGCCATCAGCGGCTCGACCTGCGGCGCAAAGATGAAGGCGAGGATGCCGGCGGCGATCCAGCCGGCGATGGCCATGGCTTCGCGCACGAAACCGCGTGAATAGGCCAGCAGCGCCGATACGACGATGACCAGGGCCACGACCCCGTCAATGATTGTGAAACCTTCCATGTCCCTCGCCCGTTTACCTGCGGTATCAAATTTTTTGCGACTTTAGCCGGCCCCGAAGAATTCGCCAACAAAACCGGCCAGGTCGCTGGACTTTCGCAAGTTCAGGCCGGTCACGGACACGGTTTTGCTGCCGCCTGGGGCGATCGCCGCCGTGAAACCAAGTTTTTGCGCCTCTTTCAACCGGTTTTCGGTCTGCGGCGCCGGGCGCAGGGCCCCAGATAGCGAAATTTCTCCGAAAACCGCGGTATCGGCGGGCAAAGCGACGTCTTCCCGCGCACTGAGCAGCGCCGCCGCCACCGCCAGGTCTGCGGCAGGCTCCGAAATCTTCATGCCGCCCGCCACGTTCAGGTAGACATCCAGCCCCGCAAAAGGAATGCCGCAGCGCGCCTCCAGGACGGCCAGGATCATCGCCAGCCGCGAGCTGTCCCAGCCGACCACCGCGCGGCGCGGCTGCGAATGCGGCGAGGGCGCAATCAGCGCTTGCATTTCGACCAGAACCGGCCTCGTGCCCTCGATGCCCGCAAACACCACCGAGCCAGGTGACGGCTCGCCGCGTTCCGACAGGAACAGGGCAGAGGGGTTCACCACCTCCGCCAGCCCGCCGCCGGTCATCTCGAACACCCCGATCTCATCCGCCGGGCCAAAGCGGTTCTTGACCGCGCGCAGGATGCGGAACTGATGGCCGCGCTCGCCTTCGAAGTACAAAACGGTGTCGACCATATGCTCGACAACCCGGGGGCCTGCGATCTGGCCTTCCTTGGTGACATGGCCGACCATGATGATCGACACCCCGTTGCGTTTGGCAAAGGTGGTCAACTCATGTGCTGCCGCGCGCACTTGGCTGACCGACCCCGGGGCGCTGTCCACGTGATCAGCCCACATGGTCTGAATGGAATCGATAATGGCGAGCTGCGGCTTTTCCGCCTCCAGCGTGGTCAGGATATCGCGCAGGTTGGTTTCCGCCGCCAGCTGCACCGGCGCGTCCGCCAGCCCCAGCCGCTGCGCCCGCATCCGCACCTGGGCCGAGGCTTCCTCGCCGCTGACATATACGGTCTTCAGCCCCGCATGGGCGAACCGCGCCGCCGCCTGCAGCAGCAGTGTGGATTTGCCGATGCCCGGATCGCCGCCGACCAGGATCGCCGAAGCGGGCACCAGCCCGCCGCCCAGCACCCGGTCCAGCTCTCCAACGCCGCAGCAGGTGCGCGGCGGCGGGGTCTCCCGCGCCGACAGATCCGTCAGCTGAATAGTGCGCCCGCGCTTCACGCCCAGCGACTTCTTGGCGGGGCCGGAGGACAGCCCCTGGTCCTCGCTGATGGTGTTCCACTCGCCGCAGCCTTCGCAGCGGCCCGACCATTTGGAGAAGCTCGCGCCGCAGGCCGAGCAGGAGAAAGATGTTTTTGCCATGCCGGATCAGTGGCAGATGTTTCCCTTTTGTTCAAGAGGGCTGCGGGCGCTGCGGCGGCGGATGCGAGGCGCTGCCTCGCGCTCCGGGATATTTGGGGCCAGATGAATGAAGGATAGGGTCTTCTTCTGGCTGAAAATATCCCGGGGGAGGCCCGTCAGGGCCGGGGGCAGCGCCCCGGCTCCAAGTCAGTCGGCGCGCCGCGGCGGCTTCATCGCGACCACGCTGCCAGTTTCGGGATCGGTGCCGTCCGGCGGGCTTTGCAGCTGGGCCGACAGTTCCGGCAGCAGCTCGAACAGCTCCTCGCGCAGGCGGCCGAGGTGTGATTTTGCCAGCGATTCCTCGATTTCCACGTCGCGGGTCCACTGGCGCAGCTCGTGCATCACCATCTTGGCATCCTCCAGCCGCGTCTGAAAGGCATCCAGCTCCTCCTGGCGCTGCTTCAGGAAGGTTCGGGCGCGCTCGACGTTGGCGTCTGAGTAGGTGCTGGCCAGGTCCTGGCTGACCTGGCTCATCTGCGCTGCCAGCTCCAGCACTTCCGGCTCCAGCTCGCCCAGGTCCGGGTGGTTGCGCATGAAGGCCAGCCGTTCCTTGACCGCGTCGAATTCGGACCGGGCGGTGAACAGCCCCTTGCGGTCGCCCGCATGGGCGGTGTGATAGGCGCGGGCCACATCCTCCATCTGCACGGTGAATTTGCGGTGCGAATTTTCCAGTGCCAGCATGCGGCCGTTGGCCGGCAGAAAAAACGCCAGCATCAGAACCAGCGCGGTCAGGGTGATCTGCGCCACCATGCCTGCCTGCGGATAATAGGTCCCGTCCAGCCCCGCCTGCAGCGTCAGCCAAGGCCAGACACCGGCAGCCGACAGCGCTGTCGCAAGGACCGCGCCGAGGGCGGCAATGCAGATCACCGCAAACGTGAGGCGCAGGAACAGCGCCTGGGATTTGAAAAGGACAGTGTGAACGGCGGACATGAAAACCCCTCCATAATACCGAAACCACCCGGGGGCCGGTGGCAGGGGGGGGTGGCCTTTTCAGGCCGTCCACGGCAGCACCCTCGGAACACAACAACGCGGTTCGTCGGCAAAATGTTGCACAAGAATCAAATTTTAGGCAACTATCCGCTGATATTATTCCTTAACGCCTGCGGCGCATTTGCCATGCCCAGCACCAGCGAGGCGAGGATGCAGCCGGTGAACAGGTAGAGCCCCCAGGCGGTCTCGATGGTGGCGAGGCCAATGCCCTTGGCAAGGGTGATATAGAGCGCGATCAGGAACACATCGGCCATCGCAAGCTTGCCCAGCACATGCAGCACCGGCTGCAGCCGCGCATCCAGCAGGTTCCACTGCACCAGCGCCAGGCCGATGGTTTTAAGGTAGGGGGCGAAGATCGCAAAGAAGGTGACGATCAGCGCCAGCACCGCGTCGCTGCCCCACAAGGACTGCAGTCCTGTGACCACCGAAATCTCGCTGAGGCCGAAAATCGGCAGCAGCCCCGCCCGCATCAAGGGGGCGAACCAGGCGACCGGGTATAGGATCAGCAGCGACAGGGTAAGGAGGCGGAGGATCAACCTAGGTTAACTCGCTTCTTAATCTGGAGATGCTGCGCCGCACATACCACAACCCCAGGCACGAAAGCACTGTCCAGAAAAGTAGGACTGTTCCAGCCCCCCACGGACTTTCCCGAAGTATACCATCAGCTACCGCAAGGCAGAGTTTGCCAGATAAAGCGGTTGCAAGCATGGCACCCAAAAGCCGTACATTGGCTATTCTAAAAAACCTTCTGCGCAACAGCGGGGCATAGAGATCCGGGCCTTTAGCAACCTCGAACCAAACGCTCATAGTGAACATCATCACAATAGCGCCTAGTGCAATTGAATAGATTGCCATTTCTACCGCACCGCCTCGATCGGCCCCTCCGCGCGGCCGTGGATGAACTGCTCCATGTAGGGATCGCCCGAATGATCCATCTCCGCGACGGGGCCGGTCCATTGGATCACCCCGCCGTGCAGCATCGCCACGTTGTCGGCAATGGCGCGGACGGAGGTCATGTCGTGGGTGATGGTCATGGCTGTGGCGCCCATCTCCACCACGATTTCGCGGATAAGGTCGTTGATCACACCCGACATGATCGGGTCGAGGCCGGTGGTGGGTTCATCAAAGAAGATGATCTCCGGCTCCGCCGCAATCGCACGGGCCAAGCCCACGCGTTTCTGCATCCCGCCGGACAGTTCTGAGGGAAAGAGGTCCGCCACATTGGCCTTGAGCCCGACGCGGCGCAGCTTTTCGATGGCGATGGCGCGGGCTTCCTCCGCCGGCCGCTTCAGCGCCCCGCGTAAGAGGCGGAAGGCCACGTTCTGCCAGACCGGCAAGCTGTCAAACAGCGCACCGCCCTGGAACAGCATGCCGAAGCGGGCCAGGAACTTGTCGCGGTCGCCGGAGTCGGCGGGTTTGCCGTCGACATAGATCTGCCCTGAGTCCGGCTTGATCAGACCCAGGATGCTTTTCAGCGCCACCGACTTTCCGGTGCCGGAGCCGCCGATAATCACCATCGACGTGCCCTTGGGGATCTCCAGGGTCATGCCGTTCAGCACCTGGTTGTCGCCAAAGGCCTTATGGACGTTTTCCATGCGGATCATAGCGAGAAGAACACCCCTGTGAGGACAAAGTTGGCAGCCAGGATCAGCACCGCGGCGGATTCGACAGAGCCCTTGGTGGCGCGGCCCACGCCCTGGGCGCCGCGGCCCGATTGCATGCCGTAATAGCAGCCCATCATCGCCGCGATGGTGCCAAAGGCCGCGCCCTTGACCAGCGAGGAGATAATGTCGAGCGGCTCCAGGAAATCGACCGTGTTCTTGAGGTAGGCGGCAGCGTTGAAGCCGAGGTTCTGCACCGCAACCGTATAGCCGCCCATGATGCCGATGATGTCGCCGACGCCGACCAGAACCGGCACGGTGACCAGCGCCGCCAGCACGCGGGGCGCCACCAGGTATTTCATCGGATGGGTCGACAGCGTCACCAGCGCGTCGATCTGCTCGGTCACCTTCATGGTGGCGATCTCGGCGGCGATGGAGGAGGTCACGCGCGCCGCAATCATCAGTCCCACCAGAACCGGGCCCAGCTCGCGCACCATGCCGATGGCGACGATCTGCGGCACCACGGCTTCGGCGTTGAAACGGGCGCCGCCTGCATAGATCTGCAGCGCCAGCGCGCCGCCGGTGAAAATCGCGGTGAGGCCGACAACCGGCAGCGACAGCCAGCCGATGTTCAGCAATGCCTGCAGCAGCTCACGCGGGTAATAGGGCGGGCGGACCATGTGGCTGAAGGCCCCCAGCGCAAACAGCGCTGCGCGCCCGACCGCGGCCATCCCGGCCAGCGCGGTGCGGCCCAGCCGGGCCAGGAGGCTGACGGGATTCATTCCTGATAGGTCCGTGCGTAGCGGTGCCCGGTGGCGGTCAGGATCTCATACCCGATGGTGCCGGCGGCTTCGGCCAGCGTATCTACGGTCTGATGCTCATTGAGGATGGCCAGCGCCTCCGGCACCTCGGCCAGGCCGGTGACATCAACAGTGATCAGATCCATCGAGATCCGGCCCACGACAGGGCAGGGGGTGTCCCCGGCATAGACCTGAATGCCGCCATTGCCCATCGCCCGGTGCAGGCCGTCGGCGTATCCCGCCGCCACGGTGGCGATGCGGCTGGGGCGTTTGGCCACCCACGCGTTGCCGTAGCCGGCGCTTTCGCCCGGCTCCAGGTCGCGCACCTGAATGACCGGCAGGTCAAGATGCACCACCGGCAGCGCGTCCTTGAACGGCAGGCCGCCATAAAGACCGATGCCGGGGCGGCAAAGGTCGAAGTGGTAATCTGGGCCCAGCAGCATGCCGCCGGTCGCGGCCAGCGAGCGCGGAATGTCCAGCCCGTCCGTAAACTCGCGGAAGGTGTGCAGCTGGCGGGCGTTCATGTCGTGGCCCGGCTCATCGGCGCAGGCAAGGTGCGACATCAGCAGCACCGGGTTCTGGCCCAGGGCGATTTCCGCCACCGCGGCCCATTCGCCCGGCTCCATCCCCAGCCGGTTCATGCCGCTGTCCAGCTGCACCCCGAACGGATGGCCCGGCAGGGTCTCAAAATGGCGCAGCATCTGGTCCAGCGAGTTCAGCATCGGCGTCAGCTGGAAATCCTTCAAGAGCTTGGCATCGCCCTCCATATGGCCGGAAAACACTGAAATGCCCGGACCCGGCCCCAGCGCGCGGCGCAGCGCGCCGCCTTCTTCGGCCGCCGCCACAAAGAAATTGCGGGCGCCCGCCTTGGCCAGCGCTTTGCCCACGCGGCCTGCATCCAGGCCATAGCCGTTCGCCTTGACCACCGCGGCTGTCTCGCAGTTGGTCAGCGCATCCAGATTCCGCCAGTTGGTGACCAGCGCATCCAGGTTGATTGTCAATCTTGCCGTGCTCATGCGGTGTTCATGACACGGGCGGGGCGCAGGTCAAGGGGGAAAAACCGGAATGGCGGCGGAGGCTTGCCTGCAGGAAACAAATAAGCCCGGTTCAGCGGGGGGGCTGAACCGGGCTGGTGCTCTGGCCTGAAGGATGCATGACCCGCCAGGCCCCGGCACTGAAAATCCGCGATCCGGCTGCAAGGGCCCGGATCAGTGTTCCTCGTAGCCCTGCTGCCAGGCTTTGGCGAGGTTGCCGAAGCGGGTGAACTGGGCCTCGAACGACAGCTCCACCGTACCGATGGGGCCGTGACGCTGCTTGCCGACGATGACTTCCGCCTTGGCGTGCAGCCGTTCCATCGCCTGCTTCCACTCTTCCATCTTCTCCAGCTCGTGGTCGCCGGGCTTTTCCCGCTCCTTGTAGTATTCCTCGCGGAACACGAACATCACCACGTCGGCGTCTTGTTCGATCGAGCCCGATTCACGAAGGTCCGACAGCTGCGGGCGTTTATCTTCGCGGTTTTCCACCTGACGCGACAGCTGCGACAGCGCGATCACCGGGATGTTCAATTCCTTGGCAATCGCCTTCATCCCCATCGAGATTTCGGCGATCTCGTTCACACGGTTGTCCGACATGCCGCGGCAGAGCTGCAGATAGTCGATCACCAGAAGGTCCAGCCCGTGCGTCCGCTTAAGGCGCCGCGCCCGCGCGGCCAGCTGCGAGATCGGGATCGCCGGCGTGTCATCAATGAACAGCGGGCAGCTTTCCAGGTCCTTCGCCGCCTGCACAAAGCGGCGGAATTCGTCCTCTGTCATGTCGCCCTGGCGGATCTTGTGCGAGGAAATTTCCGAGGCTTCCGCCAGAATACGGCCTGCCAGCTGCTCGGCACTCATCTCGAGGCTGAAGAAGCCCACGACGCCGCCGTCCAGCGCGCCTTCGCTGCCGTCGGGTTTCACCCCGCGTTTATACGCCTTGGCGACGTTGAAGGCGATGTTGGTCGCCAGCGACGTCTTACCCATAGAGGGGCGGCCCGCAAGGATGAGGAGGTCCGAGGGATGCAGGCCGCCAAGTTGTTTGTCGAGGTCCATCAGGCCCGTCGAGATGCCGGCCATGCCGCCACCCCGCTGATACGCCTCGTTGGTCACATTGACCGCTTCTGTGACGGCCTTCAGGAAAGATTTGAAGCCGCTTTCCGTCTGGCCCTGCTCTGCCAGCTGGTAAAGCGCCTGCTCTGCCTCAACAATCTGCTCTTTAGGTTCTGATGCCACGTCAACGCGGCGTGCCTTGTCCGAAATGCTCTGGCCCAGGGCGATCAGCTCGCGCCGGATCGCCAGGTCGTAAATCATCTGCGCATAGTCGCGCACCGCAAAGGCCGAGATCGACGCGCCTGCCAGCTTGGCCAGATAGGCCGGGCCGCCCAGCTCCTTCAGGCCCTCGTGGTCCTCCAGAAACGCCTTCAGCGTCACCGGCGAGGCCAGCGCGTTCTTGGAGATCCGCGCCGCGGCCACCTCGTAGATGCGGGCGTGCACGGGGTCGTAGAAATGCGACGAATCGATGATCAGCGCGATCTTGTCGTAGACCTCGTTGTTGGTCAGAATCGCGCCCAGCAGCTGCTGTTCCGCCTCTACCGAATGCGGCAGCTCATTGTCCGGCATCGCGGCCTCCGGCGCCGCGGCGGAGTCGGGCATCGGGGCAGGAGGGGGCATGTCGCCGTCGAAAGGGGTAATCTCGTTCATCACTGCTCTCGTCTTTCCGGCCGCCTTATACGGTGCGCGGGGCCATTCGCCTATCTGGGAATCTCTGGGGATCCCTTGTGGATATCCGCACCGGGCCTGTGGGCTGTTTACCGCAATGGGCCAGCAAGCCTGTCCTAAGTAAGCTACATGATGCGGCAGGGTCTGGGTAGACCCCTATATCTGCCTGTCACTCTTTGCGGAAAGCGATTCGAAGCGGGCTTTTCCACAGCCCGCCCGGTAACGCATGACCATGCGTCAGGCGGATTTGCGCGCGCCCCGCTTCCGGCTTTGGGAGGCGGGCGAACTGCCCGCCGTGCCAAGCGCTTGGTCCGCCTCAGGCTTTATGGGCTTCCTGCCAGGCGCGCGGGTCCTTCAGGAAGGTTTCCACCTCATCCAGCGTCCCGGTGCTGAACACGCCCTGTGCGCGCGCCTCGGCCAGAACATCCCACCAGGTGCACAGGTAATGCAGCTCCACCCCGTGATCGCCCAGCGTCTTGGTGGTTTCCGGGAAGATGCCGTAATAGAAAATCACCGCGGTGTGGCCGCAGGTGGCGCCGGTCTCGCGGATCGCATCGACAAATGACAGTTTCGATCCGCCGTCGGTGGTCAGGTCCTCCACCAGCAGCACCCGCTCGCCCTCGCTCATCGCGCCTTCGATGCGGGCGTTCTTGCCGTACCCTTTGGGCTTCTTGCGCACATAGGTCATCGGCAGCGCCAGCCGCTCCGCCACCAGGGCGGCAAAGGGGATGCCCGCGGTCTCGCCGCCGGCAATGTTGTCAAACGCCTCAAAGCCCGCGTTGCGCATCACGGTCACCGCCATGAAATCCATCAGGGTGGAGCGGATGCGCGGAAAGGAGATCAGCTTGCGGCAGTCGATATAGCTTGGCGACGGCAGGCCGGAGGCCAGGGTATAGGGCTCTTCCGTGTTGAAGTTCACCGCGCCGGTTTCCAGCAGCATCCGGGCCGACAGGCGGGCGATTTCTTCTTTCGACGGATAGGAAGTGGGGATCATGGCGGCAGGCATCCTTTGCGGCGGCGGTTTTGCTGTCCTTAAACCGGAACGCTGCCGTTTTGAAGCCCTGGCGAAGGGCCGGCCCCCAATGATCGCGGGGGCCGGCCGCAGCGTGGTTCAAATGCGGTTCAGAAGATAAAGTCGTTGCCCGACAGATCTGCAATTCCGACCCCGTCCAGCGTGATCGAATTGCCGTTGTTGTCGCTGATCACAGCATCGCCATCGCCGTTTTCGGACAGGTGGTTGTTCTTCAGATCGCGGAACGACTTGATGTTGCTGACACCGGACAGGTCGATCTTTTCCTTCCGGCCCGCGGTCTCGAAATCGGACACGGTGTCCTCGCCGAAGGCGCCCTTGAAGATGAACCGGTCGGCGCCGCCTTCGCCGAACAGGTCGTCGTTGCCGCCGTCGCCCAGGATCTTGTCGCGCCCGGCGCCGCCCAGGATCAGGTCATCGCCGCCTTTGCCGGACAGCGTGTCATTGCCGCCCAGTCCCATCAGGCGGTTATCGCCGCCATTGCCCAAGAGCTTGTCTGCGCTTTCGGAGCCGCGCGCCCGTTCGATGCTTTTCAGGGTGTCGCGGTCGCCGAACCCGTCGATGGCAAAGCCCTTGGCCAGGTTCACCGTCACACCGTCCTCGCCGCCATAGCGCGCGTCGCGGTCATAGCGGACCTCGTCCTGGCCTTTGCCGCCGTTGATGGTGTCGTTGCCTTCGATGCCGCGGAAGTAGTTGGCCTTGCCGTTGCCGGTCAGCGTGTCGTCATGGGCGGAGCCGCGCAGCGCCTCGATGCTTTTCAGCGTGTCGGTCTTGCCCCAGCCGTCCGTCGCGGTGCCCTTGCCCAGATGCGCGGTGACGCCGCTGGGGTCCCCGGTGAACGCGACCTGGTCAAAGCCGCCGCTGCCGCCGTTGTAGGTGTCGCGCCCGTCGGAGCTGACGAAATAGTCGTCGCCGGCGCCGCCGTTGAACGTGTCGCGGCCCGCCGTGCCGAAGAACTCGTCGTCTTCTGTGGACCCGGTGGTGGCCAGCGACGACCAGGCTATGACCTGGCCCGGCGCCAGCGCCCCGCCTGGGTCGGACAAGCCGGAGATTGTATCGTCGAAGTCATTCCAATCCGCCGGTGAACTCACTTGCGGCAGCGCCGCCCCGTCAATCACGAAATAGAACTCTGTGTCAGTGTTATCGCCGGTTTCAAAAGTGACCCCCAGGATCACACTGGTGCCGCCGGACCAGGTGACCTGCGTCAATATGGTTTCGTCGGAGAGGAAGCTGAAATCAGGGTTGTTCAGATTAACGCCGCCGGAAATCGCCTGAAGGACATCGTCATTCATGTCGATAAAGGCGACGCCGTCGTCGTCACGGCCGCTAATGGAATAGGTGAAGGTCGAACTGGCGTCCGGAACCACCACCTGCACGTCGACGTTGCTGACGGACGACGGTTCGCCGTCCACAAAATCGACCCGTGCGCCACTGAATGTAAAAGTTGTCATACCATTGCCCCTTACCGGTATTGCGCCAGCAGCCGCCGCTGGCGGAAATCAATAGCCCGATACTTGAAGGGGGCTGCTGATTCCCGGCAAGGCGGAGGGGATAGAAACTTTATTGTTGGTTAACAAGTGTTGCTATTCGGCACGCCAGTAAACGTCAAAGCCCGGATCAAACACGGTGACAGGCCCGTCGCCGCTCTCGATCTTCTCCGGGAACTTTACTGGCGCATCACCCTTGCTCAGCGTCAGGCTCCCGCCGCTCACCGGCAGGCCATAGAACGCCGGGCCATGTTCGGAGGCAAAGCCCGCCAGCTTGTCCAGCGCGCCTTCCTCCTCGAACACATGCGCCAGCAGGGACATGGTGTTGGTGGCGGTGAAACAGCCGGCGCAGCCGCAGGCGCTTTCCTTGTTCGGGTCGGTGTGCGGGGCAGAGTCGGTGCCCAGGAAATAGCGCTTGTCGCCCGAGGTTGCAGCCGCCCGCAGCGCCAGCCGGTGCTCTTCGCGCTTGGCCACCGGCAGGCAGTAGTAATGCGGCTTGATGCCGCCCACCAGGATGTGGTTGCGGTTGATGATCAGGTGGTGCGTGGTGATCGTCGCGCCCAGGTCCTTGTCCTGGCTGGCGACATAGTCGGCGGCGTTTTTGGTGGTGATATGCTCCATCACAACGCGCAGCCTCGGGGTGGCCTTGCGGATCGGGTCCAGCACCCGGTCGATGAACACCGCCTCGCGGTCGAAAATGTCGATATCGTGGTCGGTGACCTCGCCATGGGTGCACAGCGGCAGGCCGATCTCGGCCATTTTCTCCAGCACCGGGCGCACCTTCTCGAAATCGCGCACGCCAGAGGCGGAGTTGGTGGTCGCCCCGGCAGGGTACAGCTTCACCGCCTTGACCAGCCCGCTGGCATGGGCCGCGGCCACATCTTCCGGATCGGTGTCCTCGGTCAGGTAAAGCGTCATCAAGGGTTCAAACGCCATCCCCTCCGGCAGCGCCGCCAGGATGCGGTCCCGGTAAGCCGCGGCCTGATCCCCGGTCACCACCGGCGGCACCAGGTTCGGCATGATGATGGCGCGGCCGAAGTGGCGGGCGGTTTCGGGCAGCACGGCCTGCAGCATCGCGCCGTCGCGCAGATGCAGGTGCCAGTCGTCGGGGCGGGGGATGGTCAGCGTGTCGGTCATGCGCCCGCGTTAGCACATGACCGCACGGAAACAAAGCGGCGGATTGCGTGCTTTTACAGTCCGCGTCAGCGTTTGGGGGGGAAGGTGAACCCGCCCTCCTCGGCGCGTTGTTCCAGCTCCCGCAGGCGGCGGCGGAACCGCGGCGCGCGCATCCGCTCCGTCACATTGCGGCACATCAGCGCCATCAGGTAAGGGCGGTCCTCCCGCTCCAGCCGCCCCAGCAGGTTGCGCAGGAAGAAGGAGTTGTTGCGGCGGCTGCGGAACAGCTTGTAAAAGGCGCCCCCGGTGAGCTTGCGGCTGCCCGCCAGCGACAGGATGTGATAGAGCATCTCCATCTCGATCAGCCGCGTCTGCACCGCATCGCCCATATGCATCGCCCGCAGCCGGGTCACGTTCTTGCGGGCAAACAGCGAAGCGTGCATCGCGTCCAGCCGCTCCTGCGGATCATAGATCACATAGGCCTGATCCGCCGCATCCAGCATATCCGGCGCATAGCCGTAGCGATCGGTGAAGGACAGGCGGCGCATCTCGGCAAACCGGTCGTCCCATTCTGTCATCCGCGGGTCCAGCGTGGCCTGCGGCTGCACCGCCACAACGACAGCGCCGGGCGCCGCCACCGAATAGGCCGCCGCCGCATAGCCGCAAGGCCCTGCGCCGTAAAAGATCACGTTGTCGAATTCGTCGAAAAACCCGTCATCAATCAGCTGGTCGAAAAAGCCGTAGATGCCGCTGTCGCGGAACCAGGTGTCGCCGTCGGACACCACGCACATATGCGACCAGCCCAGGTTCTTCACCAGGTCAAACCCCAGCGGCTGCGCCAGATCGGACAGGTTGTGGATGCCTTGCATGGTCTCGAACGTCACCAGCAGCGTGTTGCCCTGGTCGATGAAGGTCGCGAAATGCCGGCTGCCCAGCGGCTGGAACATGCCATGTTCTTCGGCCAGGGCCGCCATCCGGGCCTTCCACTCTGCAGGCTTCAGCCCGGAAAGGTCTTCATCCAGATTTTCAAGTCCGTCCTGCATGCCTGCTATCCTCCGCGCCCTTCAGGAAAGGTCCGGGCCTGCTGTTCGGAGTAACAGTTAGGGGTGAATTAAGGCCAAATTTGGAAAAACTCTTGCCTCTTTAAGGCGTTGCAGCGTCCATTCGGCGGCCTTCAGCAGCGCCGCCAAAGGCTCAGCTGCCGTCCTCCGGCCGCCGCCCTGCGGATTGCCCCTGAACGGCAAAATCCCGCAGCAGCGCCGCCGCTGCCGGGCTGAGCGCGCGCGAGGGCGGCGTCATCAGCAGCCGGGCAAACAGCGCGCGGCTGGGTTCCTGCTGCATCAGTGCCGCAAACCGGGCATGGCGCCAATCCACCGCCTTGGCATGCAGCCGCGCCAGTTCCGGGTCGCTCAGCAGGCTGGCCTGAATCTCGGCCCGCGCCGCCCGGCAGCGGGTGATGGCGGTGTCCTCGGCGCCGCAATAGTTCCGCTCCACCCAGTAATCCATCCCCAGCTCCGCCTGCCGGTTGACGCGGCCGCGGTCAGCCTTCAGCACATAACTTTCCATCGCACCCAGCGGGTAGTGGTTCAGCTGCGCCAGACGCCCGTTGGGCTGGCCGTAGCTGGAAAACAGCCGCTTGGTCTTGAACTCGGCGCCCAGCTCGCGCCCCTCGCAGTCGAACCAGCGGAAGCTGTCCAGCCGCGCCGCATCCCTGGCATCGCGGGGGCGGTGAACGCCGCATTTGCGGTAGGTGCCGTCATTGCGGTACAGCGTCTTGAACATCACCGCCCGCCAGGGCCAATGGATCACCTCCGGCGCACAGCGGGTGAATTGCTCGGTGACCGGCACGTCCTCATACCGGACGATGCCGGCATTGCCGAACAGCCGCCAGGTCAGCGTCACCGCATCCGCCTGCGGCAGCGCAGCCAGCAGATCCGCCACCGTGCCGTCGCCGGTCTTGATGCAGACAAATTCGTCGATATCCAGCACCAGCACCCAATCGGCCTGTTTCATCAGCGGATGCCGGTCCGCCTGCTTCAGCGCGGTGAACTGGATGCCGCCCTTGTCATACGGGCCATCGTTGCGCAGGTGGGTCAGCTGCCCCAGCGCCTGCAGCCGGTCCAGCATCCGGGCGGTGCCATCCTGGCAGTTGTTGGAAAAGACAAGGAAATCGGTGAAACCCGCCGCCCGGTGATGGGCCAGCCATTCCAGCAGAAAGGCAGCTTCGTTGCGTACGCAGAGGATGGCCAGAACCCGCATCCGCCTCAGGCCCCCCGGCTGGAGTCAGCGGCCGGGGCAGGGCGGCAGGACGGCATGTGTGGCGCGTTGCGCATGGCGTGCTTCCCGCTCCTCGTAACCCGCGCCCGGGTCAGCGCATCTCAGGTTGGAAGTTTTACCTGCCCGGGCGGGATTTACAACTCTCCGGCGGCCTGCGCGGGTGCCGCCGCCCGCCGCCGCCGCAGCGTCTGCACGCCGCGCGGCTTGACCGGGGCCGCCCTGCGTGGCCTGTTGGGCGGGGCAAAGGGAGGCACAGCATGCAGCAGGCGCAGTCAATTGATCAGGTCCAGCAGATTCTCTTCGGCCAGGGCTATGTCTGCGGCCGGGCGCTGGCCACGGTGGTGTTCCTGTCGCTGAAACTGGGCCGCCCGCTGTTCCTGGAGGGCGAGGCCGGCACCGGCAAGACGGAGATCGCCAAGGCGCTGGCCGCGGGCCTCGGCCGCCGCCTGATCCGGCTGCAATGCTACGAGGGGCTGGATGCCGCCAGCGCTGTCTGCGAATGGAACTTCGCCGCCCAGATGGTCGCCATCCGCACCGCTGAGGCTGCGGGCGCTGCCGACCGCGCCGCGCTGCAAAACGAACTGTTCTCTGCCGACTACCTGATCGAACGCCCGCTGCTGCAGGCGATGCGCCCGGATGAACGCGGCGCGCCGGTGCTGCTGATCGACGAGCTTGACCGCACCGATGAACCGTTTGAGGCCTTCCTGCTGGAGGCGCTCAGCGACTTCCAGGTCACGATCCCCGAACTGGGCACCATCCACGCCCCGGAGCCGCCCATCGTAGTGCTCACCTCCAACCGCACGCGGGAGGTGCATGACGCGCTGAAGCGCCGCTGCCTCTACCATTGGGTCGACTACCCTGATTTCAGCCGCGAGGTGGAGATCCTGAACGCCCGCGCGCCTGAGGCCAGCCAGCAGCTCAGCCGCGAGATTGTCGCCTTCGTGCAGGCCCTGCGCACCGAAGATCTGTTCAAGAAACCGGGGGTGGCAGAAACCATCGACTGGGCCAATTGCCTCTTGGCGCTCGACGTCATCGCCCTCAGCCCCGAGGTGATCGCCGACACCCTCGGCGCCATCCTAAAATATCAGGACGACATCGCCCGCCTGCAGGGCTCCGAGGCGAAACGCATCCTCGACCAGGCCAAAGCCAGCCTGGACGCGGCGTGATGCTTCTTCTGGCTGAAAATATCCCGGGGGTATGGGGGCAGAGCCCCCATGAAACGCACTAGTGCCCGACACTCCGCCGCTGTCCCTGCCGGACGATCCCAAGCTGGTCCGCAACATCACCCATTTCGCCCGCGCCCTGCGCAAGGCGGGGCTGCCGATCGGCCCGGGCCGGGTGCTGGACGCGGTGCAGGCGGTGGCCGCCGCGGGCTTCACCAGCCGCGGGGATTTCTATTGGGCCCTGCACGCCTGTTTCGTCACCAAGCCGGAGCAGCGGCTGGTGTTTGCGCAGGTCTTCCGCCTGTTCTGGCGCGACCCCAGATACCTTGAGCAGATGATGGCCGCGATGCTGCCCGCAATCCGCGGCGTGCAGCAGGAGCGCGCCGCCAAACCCGCCGAAAAACGCGCCGCCGAGGCGTTGCTGGACGGGATGCTCGATCAGCCCGATGCCCCGGCGGAGGAGCCGGAAGGCACCGAAATCGACATCGACGCCGCCCGCACCGCCTCGGCAGAGGAGCGCTTGAAAACCCTGGATTTCGAACAGATGAGCACGGAGGAGGTTGCCGCCGCCAAACGCATTCTTGCCCAGCTGCAGCTGCCGGTGACGCCGATCCAGTCCCGCCGCCTGATGGCCTCGCCACAGGGCCGCCGGGCCGACTGGCGCCGCACCCTGCGCAAAGCCGCACGCCAAGGCGGCGATCTGCAAACCATCGCCCGCGCCAAGCGCCGCATCCGCTGGCCCAACCTGGTGGTGCTCTGCGACATCTCCGGCTCGATGAGCCAGTACAGCCGCATCATCCTGCATTTCCTGCACGCCGCCGCCAACGCCAAGGGCGCAGGCTGGGCCAGGGTGCATGGCTTCACCTTCGGCACCCGCCTCACCAATATCACCCGCCACCTGCACCAGCGCGACGTCGACGCGGCGCTGGCGGCGGCAGGGGCAGAGGCGCAGGACTGGGAGGGCGGCACCCGCATCGGCGGCTGCCTGCACGCCTTCAACCGCGACTGGTCGCGGCGGGTGATGGGGCAGGGGGCGGTGGTGCTCTTGGTCACCGACGGGCTGGACCGCGGCGATCCGGAGGTGCTGGCGCGCGAGATGCAGCGGCTGCAGCTGTCGTCGCGCCGCCTGATCTGGCTGAACCCCTTGCTGCGCTGGGACGGCTTTGCCCCCAAGGCGCAGGGCATCCGCGCCATGCTGCCCTATACCGACAGCTTCCGCGCGGGCCACTCCATTGCCTCGCTGGAGGAGCTGGCCCAGGTGATCTCCAGCCCTTCAGACACGGGCGAAAAGGCGCGGCTGATGGCGCTGCTGCGGTCCGGCGGAAATTAAATTCCAAAAACAGAATGTGACTTGATCTGAATCAACTTGTCTCCTATTGCCTTAATATATTCTGAAAACAGAATGTAACGTGCGAAAGGAGAAATCATGCCACTCAACTGGAAAGCCGGGGGCCTCCTGCTGGGGCTGGTGTTCTTTCTGGCGGTGCTGCTGGTCAAACCCATCGGGGTGTCGACCCAGTTCGTGATCCTCGACGGCATCATTGCCGATGCGGTCAACCCGCAGCTGGTGACGGAGACTGCCGGCGGGTACACCTCCAGCAATGCCTATCTGGCAAAATCGGACGGCAAATACGCCAAGTCCGTCGTCAATCCGCTGAACTACAGCTTTGTCTTCGTGCTGGCGATGGCGCTGGGCGGGCTGCTGTCGGCCAAGCTGCGCGGCGGCATCACCGGGGTAGAGCGCAGCGTGCATGCCCTGTGGCGCGCCAATTTCGGGGACAGCCCGGCGAAACGCTATGCCGCGGCCTTTCTCGGCGGGTTCATCGTGCTTTATGGCGCGCGGCTGGCGGGCGGCTGCACCTCCGGCCACATGATGTCCGGCATGATGCAGACCGCACTGTCAGGCTACATCTTTGCCGCCGGCGCCTTTGCTGCCGCCATTCCCGTCTCGCTGATGCTGTTCAAGAAGGAGGCCTGAGCCATGACCACCATTCTCCTGGCAATCGTGATCGGCGCCGCCTTTGGCGCGGTGCTGGACCGGATCGGGGCGTCCAACCCCAACTACATCGGCAAGATGCTGAACCTCACCAATCTGAACCTGGCCAAGGCCATCCTGCTGGCAATCGGCACCGGCTCGGTGCTGATGTTCGGCGGCCAGATGGCGGGGCTGGTCGATGTCGGCCACATGTCGGTCAAGGCCGCCTATGCCGGCGTCTTCATCGGCGGGTTGATGCTGGGCGCGGGCTGGGCGCTGGCGGGCTACTGCCCCGGCACCGGCGTGGTCGCCGCCGCCTCGGGCCGCAAGGATGCGCTGTTCTTCATCGCGGGCGGCCTGTTGGGCGCGGCGGCCTATATGGTCACCTACCCGGCATGGAAGGCCAGCGGCCTCTTGGACAGTTTCGCGGGCGGCAAGGTGACCCTGGGCACCGTGCCCGGCGCCAAATACGACGGCCTGACCGCGCTGCCCGGCGACCTTCTGGGCATCATCCTGGGTCTTGGGTTCATCGCCTTGGCCTTTGCCCTGCCGGACCGGCTGGTGCCGCAGAAAGCGGCCGCGCAGCCTGCGGAATAACCCGCGCGCGAGCAGCAGCAAGGGGCGCCCGCCGGGGATGGCGGGCGCATTCCTGTGCCTGACTGCTGCTTCGCGCTTGAAACTTCACGTGCCAGCGCCGAGGTTTAAAAGCAGCCGCCGCCCGGGCGGTCCGGGGAGAGACGCAAGATGCAGCACACCGCCCAGTTTGAGAACGCACCGGAAACCGCGCTGGACTGGCACAAGTCCGGCGCAGGCGCGGCCCTTGCGACCGTGGTGCAGACCTGGGGCTCCGCCCCGCGCCGCACCGGCGCGCAGCTGGCTGTGTCCGGCGATGGCAGGATCGAAGGCTCGGTCTCCGGCGGCTGCGTCGAAGGCGCGGTTGTGGTGGAGGCGCAGGAGGCGCTGGCGGACGGCAAACACCGGCTTTTGGAATTCGGCGTCAGCGACGAGGACGCCTTTGCCGTCGGCCTCGCCTGCGGCGGCACCATCAAGGTGCTGGTGGAACCCGTTGGCCCTGCATTGCCCGAGGACATGCTGGAGGAGCTGGCGGCCGCCCGCGCCAGCCGCGCGCCCGTGGCCTATGAGGTGAACCTGACAACCGGCGCCCGCCGCCTTGTGCGCGGGGAATACAAGGACCGGATGCGCATGGACCGCTCCGGGCTGGAGGACGACGAGGAGACCTTTGTCGCCGTCCACAACCCGCCGCTGCGGCTGGTCTGTGTCGGCGCTGTCCACATCGCGCAGGCGCTGGTGCCGATGGCGCGGATCGCGGGCTATGATCCGGTGATCATCGACCCGCGCGCGGCCTTCGCTTCACCGGAACGCTTCCCCGGCGAGACCCTGATGGACGACTGGCCCGACGAAGCCGTCGGAAAACTCGGCCTCGACACCCGCACCGCGCTGGTGCTGCTGACCCACGACCCCAAGCTGGACGATCCGGCGCTGCAGGCCGGGCTGGCAGCGGAGGTGTTCTACATCGGTGCGCTGGGCTCCAAAAAAACTCACGCCGCCCGTGCCGCCCGGATGCAGCAGGCGGGATTCACCGAAGACCAGATCAGCCGCATCCACGGCCCCATTGGCCTGGATATCGGCGCCGCCGGTCCGGCGGAAATCGCCGTTGCGATCCTGGCCGAAATGACCGCCGTCCTGCGCGGCAAACAGCCATGAGGTTCGGCCCGGTCCCCTTGAAAGATGCCGAAGGCGCGATCCTTGCGCATTCCTTGCAGGGCGCATCGCGCAAGGTGGCCAAAGGCACGGTGCTGACCGCCGAGGACCTCGATGATCTGGATGCCGCCGGTTACACGGAGCTGACCGTCGCCCGGCTGGACCCCGCCGACCTGCATGAGGACGCCGCTGCCGAAGCCCTCGCGCATGCGCTGGTTGCGGATCCGTCGGCGCAGGGCATCCGCATCTCCGGATCCGGCACCGGCAGGGTCAATCTTTATGCCACAGGCGCCGGGCTGGTGCGGCTGGACCGGGACAAGCTGGAGGCTGTGAACGCGGTGGACCCGATGATCACCGTTGCCACCGTGCCGGACTATCACCGGGCCGATGCGGGGGGCATGCTGGCGACCATCAAGATCATCTCCTATGGGGTATCCGCCGACGCCATCCGCCGCGCCAGCGAGGGCGCCGCGGATGCGATCCGGGTGCTGCCGCCGGTGCTGTCCTCCGCCACGCTGATCGAAACCACGGTGAGCGATGATACCCCGCCGGACAAGGGCCGCGCCGCGATGGCAGGCCGCCTGCACCGGATGGGGCTCAGCCTGTCGGCACGGGTGGTGGTCCCGCACCAGCAGGACGCGCTGGCAGAGGCCATCGCGCAGGCGCCGGGGCAGCTGGTGCTGATCCTCACCGGCTCCGCCACCTCTGACACCCATGACGTGGCGCCCGAGGCGCTGCGCGCCGCAGGCGGCACGGTGACCCGTTTCGGCATGCCGGTCGACCCCGGCAACCTGCTGTTTCTGGGCAAACATCAGGACAGGGTGGTGATCGGCCTGCCGGGCTGCGCCCGGTCTCCGGCCCTCAACGGCGCCGACTGGGTGCTGGAACGGGTGATCTGCGGCCTGCCTGTCGGGTCCGCCGATATCGCCGCCATGGGTGTTGGCGGCCTGCTGAAGGAAATCCCCACCCGCCCGATGCCGCGCCGCGACGCAGAAGGCTGACGCCGCAGCGCAGCGCGGGATTTGTGACGCAAGGTCACAACCATAGGTGCACCCTCCTGACCCGGAAATTACCCTTTGCCCCCCTGTTAAAACACTTCGCGGATGGCGCGGCACGTGCTTAACTCCCCTCAGCCAGACAAGAACGAGCTAAAGGGAGGGTACTATGGCCAAGGTCTCAATGACCGTGAACGGCAAGGCTGCCAGCGGCGTGGTTGAAGGGCGCACGCTGCTGTCCGCGTTCCTGCGCGACAGCCTGGGGCTGACCGGCACCCATGTGGGCTGCGACACCAGCCAATGCGGCGCCTGCGTTGTGCATGTGGACGGCAAGGCGGTAAAAGCCTGCACAATGCTGGCGCTGGAAGCCGAAGGCGCGGAGGTTGCCACCATCGAAGGGCAGGCCAACGCCGACGGCTCGCTGAACACGATCCAGCAGGCGTTCCAGGACCATCATGGTCTGCAATGCGGCTTCTGCACGCCTGGCATGGTGATGTCGGCGGCGGCACTGCTGCAGGACAACCCCAAGCCCAGCGAACAGGAAATCCGCGACTACCTTGAGGGCAACCTGTGCCGCTGCACCGGCTACCACAATATCGTCAAGGCGATCATGGCGGCCTCGGGACAGGATGTGTCCTCCATCGCGGCGGAATGACAGGACGACCCCAGGCCGGCACCCGGCCTGAGCTGACCAAGGAGTGACTGACAAAGAGGTGCGCCCCGCTAGGCAGCACCCTCCAGGGAGGAAGACCAGACATGCCCAAGGACAATCCAAACGGCGGTGGCATCGGCGCCAGCCCCAAGCGGCGCGAGGACGTGCGGTTCCTGACAGGAGCCGGGAACTATACCGACGACATCAACGTGAACGGCCAGGCCTACGTGCATTTCCTGCGCGCGGATGTGGCCCATGCAACCATCAACTCCATCGACACATCTGCAGCGGCTGAAATGCCCGGCGTGGTGAAGATCTTCACCGGCGCCGATTTCGCCGAGGTCGGCGGTATCCCCTGCGGCTGGGGCGTGACCGACCGCCACGGCAACCCGCAGCAGGAGCCGCGCCACCCGATCATCGCAGACGGCACCATCCGCCACGTGGGCGAGATCGTCGCCGCCGTGGTTGCCGACACGCTGGAACAGGCCCGCGATGCGGCGGAAGCGATTGAGCTGGACCTCAGCGACAAGCCCGCCGTGGTCAACATGGCGGCGGCCTTGGCCGAGGATGCCACCAAGGTGCATGAGGATCTGACCTCAAACCTCTGTTATGACTGGGTGTTCGGCAATGACGACGACGACGCGGTGCAGGCAGCCTTTGACAGCGCCGCGCATGTGACCACGCTGGAGCTTGTCAACAACCGCCTGGTCGCCAACCCGATGGAGCCGCGCGTGGCGATCGGCGACTACAGCCGCGGCACGGACGAATACACGCTCCACACCACCAGCCAGAACCCGCATGTGATCCGCCTCCTGATGTGCGCCTTCGTGCTGGGCCTGCCGGAACACAAGGTGCGGGTGGTGGCGCCGGATGTGGGTGGCGGCTTCGGCTCCAAGATCTTCCACTATGCCGAAGAGGCCTTTTGCACCCATGCCGCCAAAGCCTGCGGGCGGGCGGTGAAATGGACCTCGACCCGGTCCGAGGCGTTCATCTCGGACGCCCATGGCCGCGACCATGTGACCAAGATCGAACTGGCGCTGGACGCAGACAACAATTTCACTGCGCTGCGCACCAATACGATGGCCAATATGGGGGCCTATCTCTCGACCTTCTCCACCTCGGTGCCCAGCTACCTGCACGGCACGCTGATGGCGGGGAATTACAAGACGCCGATTGTGCAGGTGAACGTCAAGACCGTGTTCACCAACACCGTGCCGGTCGATGCCTACCGCGGCGCGGGCCGGCCCGAGGCGACCTATCAGCTGGAGCGCGTCATCGACAAGGCCGCGCGCGAACTGGGCGCCGACCCGATTGCGCTGCGCCGTCAGAACTTCATCACCGAGTTCCCCTATGAAACCCCGGTGGCGCTGACCTATGACACCGGCGATTACGTGGCGACCATGGACAAGCTGGAGGAGGTCGCCGACGTGGCAGGTTTCGCCGCCCGGCGCGCGGAGAGCGAGAAGAACGGCAAGCTGCGCGGTTTCGGCGTCAACTGCTATATCGAGGCCTGCGGCATCGCGCCCTCCAACATCGTCGGCATGCTGGGGGCCCGTGCGGGGCTTTATGATGCTGCAACGGTGCGGGTGAATGCCACCGGTTCAATCAGCGTGATGGTCGGGGCGCATTCCCACGGGCAGGGGCATGAAACCTCCTTCCCGCAGGTTGTGGCCGACATGATCGGCATCGACGAGAGCATGGTCGACATCGTGCATGGCGACACCGGGCGGGTGCCCTTCGGCATGGGCACCTACGGCTCGCGCTCCATCGCGGTCTGCGGCTCTGCCATGGTGCGCGCGACCGAGAAGATCATCAGCAAGGCCAAGAAAATCGCCGCCCACCTGATGGAGGCCTCGGACGCCGATATTGAACTCAAGGACGGCCAGTTCACCGTTGCGGGCACCGACAAATCGGTGGCCTGGGGCGATGTCTGCCTGACGGCCTATGTCCCCCACAACTACCCGCTGGAGGAGCTGGAGCCGGGGCTGGAGGAGACCGCGTTCTATGATCCGGCCAACTTCACCTATCCGGCCGGCGCGTACGCCTGCGAGGTGGAGGTGGACCCCGACACCGGCAAGGTCACCATTGAACGGTTCGCAGCCGCCGATGATTTCGGCAACATCATCAACCCGATGATCGTCGACGGCCAGGTCCATGGCGGGCTGGGGCAGGGCATTGGCCAGGCGCTGTTGGAAAACGCAGCCTATGACGAGGACGGCCAGCTGCTGTCGGCCTCCTACATGGACTATGCGATGCCGCGTGCCGATGACGTGCCGTTCTACCAGGTGGATCATTCCTGCCAGACGCCCTGCACCCACAACCCGCTGGGGGTGAAGGGCTGCGGCGAGGCAGGCGCCATTGGCTCGCCGCCTGCGGTGGTCAACGCAGTGATCGACGCGCTGCAGTCGGGCGGCAAGAACGTGACCCACATTGACATG
>NZ_JBQKUH010000051.1:0-32025 GCF_054968485.1 Leisingera sp. G5_S3_59_S7 | reverse complement strand
CCCCGCTTTACGCCCAGGTGCCTTCGGTCGCGGAACGGATCTTGCGGATGTTCTCGCCATAGACCTCCGGGGTGCTGACCGAGCCGCCCTTGAACACGGCAGAGCCTGCGACCAGCACATCCGCACCGGCCTCGGCCACAAGCGGTGCGGTGGTTGGGTCGACGCCGCCGTCGATCTCGATATGCACAGGGCGGTCGCCGATCATCGACCGCAGGCGGCGGACCTTGGCGGTCATGTCGATGAACTTCTGGCCGCCGAAGCCCGGGTTCACGGTCATTACGCAAACCAGATCGGTCAGGTCCAGGAGGTGCTCCACCGCCTCCGCCGGAGTGCCGGGGTTCAGCGCCACGCCTGCCTTCATGCCGGCCGCGCGGATGGCCTGCAGAGTGCGGTGGATGTGCGGGCCCGCCTCGAAATGGGCGGTCAGCACGTCAGCGCCGGCGTCGGCGTAGGCGTCGATATAGGGATCGACCGGCGCGATCATCAAATGCACATCCATCACCGTCTTCACATGCGGGCGGAACGCCTTCACTGCCTGCGGGCCAAAGGTGAGGTTCGGCACGAAATGCCCGTCCATCACATCCACATGCACCCAGTCGGCGCCCTGGGCTTCGATGGCCCGGATCTCCTGGCCGAAGTTGGCGAAATCGGCGGACAGGATGGAGGGCGCGATCTTGATCTTGCGGTCAAAGGACATCTGGCAGCTTCCTTTTGCAAAGGGAATTTTAGGAGTCGGAGGCCATATAGCCGCTGCAGCCCCGTCTGGACAGGGGCAGAATGCCGCCAAGGCCGGTTTCCGGTTGCGCAACGGCCTGGGGTTGCGGCAGGCGGCGTTACAAAACTTTCACGGCAGTGACACATAGGATTTGAGCAAAGCCCTTAGGCAATCCCGCAAAGAGAAGGGAGCGCCACCCGTGCTGCGCATTGACAAGCTGACAAAGAAATTCGGCGACAAAACCGCGGTGGACGCGGCCTCGCTGGACATCGACAAGCCCTGCATGATCGGCATCATCGGCCGCTCCGGCGCGGGCAAATCCACGCTGCTGCGGATGCTGAACCGTCTGGAAAACGCAAGCGATGGCCGCATTCTGTTTGAAGGGCGCGACATCACCGGGCTGAAGGGCAAGGACAAGCGTGCCTGGCAGTCCGACTGCGCGATGATCTTCCAGCAGTTCAACCTGGTGCCGCGGATGGATGTGGTCTCCAACGTGCTGCATGGCACACTGAACCGCCGCAACGCGATGGCGACGCTGTTCAACCTCTACCCGATGGACGACATTCACACGGCAATCGACATCCTGGACCGCCTGGGCATCGCCGAACATGCGGCCAAGCGGGCCGAGGCCCTGTCGGGCGGTCAGCAGCAGCGGGTCGCGATTGCCCGGGCGCTGATGCAGGACCCGAAGATCATCCTGGCGGATGAGCCGATTGCCTCGCTTGACCCGATGAATGCCCAGACCGTGATGGAGGCGCTGCGCCGCATTCACGAAGAGGACGGGCGCACCGTCATTGCCAACTTGCACACGCTGGACACTGCGCGCCGTTGTTGCGACCGGGTGGTCGGCATGCGCGACGGGCGTATCGTCTTTGACGGGCTGCCGGAGCAGCTGACCACCGGTGTGGCGCGCGAGATCTACGGCGCCGGAGAGGCATTCTCCGAGGCTGCCACCTCAACCGAAATCGAAACACTGGAGAAGGCGGACGCCCTGCGCGCCGCCATTCCTGCCGAATAATCCCTGACCTGACTTCATCGACCCGGGGTCTGCTCCCCGGGGCAGACCAACCGGAGAGACAAAAGATGAAAAAGCTGATTGCTGCCGCCCTGGCGACCACTGCGCTGACCGCGCCTGTTGCGGCAGAGGAGATCACCGAATTCCGCATCGGCATCCTGGGCGGCGAGAACGCTCAGGACCGTCTGAACAACAACGAATGCCTGCGTGAGTACACGGAGAAAGAACTGGGCGTCGAAACCAAGCTGTTTGCGCCTGCAGACTATAACGGCGTGATTCAGGGCCTCTTGGGCGGCACCATCGACATGGCCTGGCTGGGCGCGTCGGGCTATGCCAAGACCTACCTGTCCGATCCCGAAGCGGTTGAGCCGGTTCTGGTCAAGGTGAACACCGACGGCGGCTATGGCTACTACTCGGTCGGCTTTGCCCGCAAGGACAGCGGCATCACCTCACTGGATGATCTGAAGGGCAAGACCTTTGGGTTTGGCGACCCGAACTCCACTTCCGGCTACCTGATCCCGTCGATCGAAATCCCGAACAAGATCAATGCCAGCATGGACTCCGGTGACTACTTCGGTGAAGTGAAGTTCACAGGCGGCCATGAGCAGACCATCGTCGCGGTTGCTAATGGCGACGTCGACGGCGGTGTGACCTGGGCCGATGGCCTCGGCGAATGGGAAGACGGCTACCAGTCGGGCGCGCTGCGCCGTGCGGTTGACGCTGGCCTGGTCGATATGAACGACATGGTGGAAATCTGGAAATCCGCCCCGATCCCGGAAGGTCCGGTGGTTCTGCGCAAGGCCCTGCCGGCGGACGTCAAAGCCAAGATGACCGCGCTGATGGACAATCTCAGCGAAATCGACCGCGACTGCTTCTACGGCGTGGCGGCCGGCGAAGCCAAGAGTTTCGACCCGATCACCCATGATGCGTATGAGGTGATCATCGAAGCCCGCAAACTGAAGTCCCAGTAATTTCAGTACGGTGCTCTGCGGGGTTCCGGGCTTGCCCGGGCCCCGTAATTTCCTTGATGGCGTCTGTACTGGCCATCCATTGAAGACCAGGATTCCCAAATGGCAGAATTGACAGCCGTCCGGCCGGGCATTGAAGACATCCGGCAGCACTACACCGCCCATACCCAGCGCAAGCGGCTCTATGGCGGCATCCTCCTGGCGGTCTTCGTGGCGCTGATGGCGGCGGGGTTCCGCACCGCGGACGCCCGCAATGCCGGCTCCTTTGCCGACGGGTTCACCCGCATCTTCGACTACCCTTCCGAAGTGCTGGCTGAGGCAACAGAAAAGGCCATGGAGCTTCCCGGACACCTGGTGCATTTCTTCCCGGCACTGGTGGAGACGCTGAACATTGCTGCCGCCTCGACGCTGGCGGGCGCGGTGTTCGGCACGCTGCTGTCACTGCTGGCGACCCGCGGCATGGCGCCGTGGCCCGCGCTGATCCCGCTGTTCCGGCGCATCAGCGACATCTGCCGGGCGATCCCGGAAATTGTCATTGCGCTGGTGCTGATCTTTGTCCTGGGCGGCGGGCCGGTGCCTGCCCTGATCGCCATCGCCATTCACACTGCCGGCGCTCTGGGCAAACTGTTCTCCGAGGTGAACGAAAACGCCTCGCTGAAGCCGGTTGAAGGCCTTACATCGGTCGGCGCCACCTGGGCGCAGCGGATGACGCTTGGGGTGATCCCGCAGGTCGGCCCGAATTACGTCAGCTACGCGCTTTTGCGGTTTGAGATCAACATCCGCGCTTCTGCCATCCTCGGCTTCGTCGGCGCGGGCGGCATTGGCTATGAGCTGAAGAATGCCATGTCCTGGGGGCAGGGGCGGTATGACGAGGCCGCTGCGATTTTCGTCCTCCTGTTTGTCACCATCGTGGCCGTTGACCAGCTGTCCGGCCTGTTGCGTGACCGCCTGACCCATGGAGCGAAGGCATGACCACTTTCGACACCACCCTGACACCGGTTGATCTGAAGTCGGACATCTCGCGGCTGTTCCTGAAAAAGCGGCTGATGAATTTCGCATTGCCTGCCGCGGTGCTGGCCTATCTGGCCTATGTGTTTGTGGCCTTCGATCTGCCGGGCCTGTGGGAGCGTGCCAGCCTGGACAACGCCAAGACCCTGGTCAGTGACAGCTACAGCTACAAGACCCATGTCACCCGCGACAACCGCAGCGGTGAAGTGTCGGTGGCCATCGAGGGGGAGCGCAAGGGCGCCTATCCCACGGGCTCCGCACCGGACTGGGTGGCCCTGGGCGGGACCACGGTGATTGACCTGGAGGACGGCCATACGGTCACCTTCGGGACCGAAACCATCGAATACATCATCCCCGGCTATGGCACTGTTCGCGCCACCCCGAGCCGCAGCGCAGGTGTGCAGGCAGAACTGCCGCCGGGGGCTGTGCCTGAGTGGATCAGCGTCTCCAAGAACCGTTTGGCCGTCACCACAGATGCCGGCCGCCTGACCGTGACCCGCAACCGGGCCGAGGTGTTCCGTTATTTCACAGGGTGGGAGCTGTTCTTCTTCACCCTAGACAGCCCCTATCACGGCATGGGGGCAGGGGAGCTGCTGCAGCGTGCTGCCTCCGGTGAGGCCGGCGCGATCTTCCAGGAGTTCTGGACCAACAAGATGTGGCGCCACCAGGATGTGGCTTGGGCGATTGCCGAAACCCTTTTGATGGCGCTTCTCGGCACCGTTGGAGCGGGCATTATTGCGCTGCCGCTGGCCTTTGCCGCGACGCGCAACTTCATGCCCTTGCGCAGCGTCCGCTTTGCCATGCGCCGCCTGTTTGATTTCGTACGCGGCGTCGACTCGCTTATCTGGACGGTGGTGCTGGCGCGTGCGTTCGGTCCCGGCCCGCTGACCGGTGCGCTGGCGATCTTGGTGACAGACACCGGCACCTTCGGCAAGATCTTCTCCGAGGCGCTGGAAAACGTCGACCAGAAGCAGATCGAGGGTGTGGCTTCGACCGGGGCCAAGCCGCTGCAGCGCTACCGTTTCGGAGTGATCCCGCAGATCATCCCGGTTCTGCTGAGCCAGCTGCTCTACTTCCTGGAATCCAACACCCGCTCCGCCACCATCATCGGCGCGATCACCGGCGGCGGCATCGGGCTGCTGCTGACCCAGGCGATCATCACCCAGAAGGACTGGGAGGAAGTGGCCTATTACATCACCCTGATCATCCTGATGGTGATGCTGATGGACTGGTTCTCCGGCTGGCTGCGCCGCCGCCTGATCAAGGGCGAGGGCGGCAGGGCCGGCCGCAAGGAGCGCAAGGGGAAATCCTTCCTGCTGCCCTGATCCGCGGGCGCGACGCTGGGAAAGGACATGGAATGACCCGTTTGAAAGCAGAAGCTCCGCTCATTCATCCGGACTGCCAGATCACCGGCAGCACCTTCGGCGCCTATGCCGAGATCGGCGCGGGGAGCCGTATCGCCAATTCGGTGTTCGGAGATTACAGCTATTGCGACCGGACCTGCGACATCGCCAATGCGCAGATCGGCAAGTTCGCCAATATTGCAAGTTTCGTCCGCATTGGCGCCACGGATCACCCGATGGAACGGGCGTCGCAGCATCATTTCCTCTACCGCTCCGCAAGTTATTGGGAGGATGCAGGGGACGACGCGGACTGGTTTGGCCGCAGGGCCGGACGCACCGCCCGTATCGGCCACGACACATGGATCGGCCATGGCGCGATGATCAAGCCGGAGGTGGCCGTCGGCCACGGGGCGGTTGTGGCCTCGGGGGCAATCGTGACCAAGGACGTGGCGCCTTACACCATCGTCGGCGGCAACACCGCGCACGTAATCCGGCGCCGCTATACCGAAGCCGCGGCTGAGCAGATGATGGATCTCGCCTGGTGGGACTGGGACCACGATGCCCTGCGTGCGGCGCTGCCGGACTTCCGCCATTTGCGGGCGGAGGAGTTTCTGGAGAAATACGCCTGATCCGGCGGGCGGCGGCTCCCACCTGTTCCTGTGCATTCGAAGGATGCCCGTCGCAGTTGGGCGTTGCGCCGCTGCGCGGCGGGGAAAGGAGAGGCCTCCGCCCGTTCGAGCCTCGAATGATCTCCCGGGTCATCCCGTTTCCGGTTCTCACTGCCGGTAGGCACTTCAGGGCCCGTTCTGCCCTGAAGCGCGATGTCTATCGTGATTGCAGCCACCCAAGGCGCAAAGATGAACGGCGCTGCGCGCCGCCGTTTTGCGGCCCGTGACCCGGGGCGGGCAGGTTTACGCGGCGCCTGCGTCGACCAGCTGGGTGGCGATGTCCAGGAAGACCTTGGCCTGAGCGCTGCCGGGTTTGGCGGCCACGATCGGCGTGCCGTTGTCGCCTGCCAGGCGCACGTCCAGGTGCAGCGGCACCTCGCCCAGCAGCGGCACGTTCAATTTCTGCGCTTCCTGAGCGACGCCGCCATGGCCGAAGACGTGCTCCTCATGCCCGCAGTTGGAGCAGATGTGGGTCGACATGTTCTCGATCATGCCCAGCACCGGCACGTTCATCTTGCGGAACATGTCGATGCCCTTGCGGGCGTCGATCAGCGCCACGTCCTGCGGGGTGGAGACAACGATGGCGCCGTCCACGCGGGTCTTCTGCGCCAGCGTCATCTGCACGTCGCCGGTGCCCGGCGGCAGGTCGACGATCAGCACGTCCAGATCGCCCCACTGCACCTGCAACAGCATCTGCTGCAACGCCCCCATCAGCATCGGCCCGCGCCAGATCACCGCCTGATCCTCGCCGGTCATCAGGCCCATAGACATCATGGTGACGCCATGGTTGCGCAGCGGCAGAATGGTCTTGCCATCGGGGCTGGCGGGCCGGCCGCTGACACCCAGCATCTTGGGCTGGGAGGGACCGTAAACATCGGCATCCAGAAGCCCTACCTTGCGCCCCTGCATTGCCAGCGCGCAGGCGATATTGGCCGAGACGGTGGACTTGCCGACGCCGCCCTTGCCAGAGGCCACAGCCAGGATCCGCGCCACGCCCGGCACCTTTTGCGGCGCCTGCTGCTGCGGCTGGGCCGCTTTCTTGGGTTTCAGCTCCGGCGGCGCCTTTTCCGAATGGGCGGTCAGCATCGCCGAGACCTTCTCCACCCCCGGCAGCGCCGCCACCGCGGCGTCGGCCTTGTCGCGCACGGGGCCGTAGGCCTCGGATTTGCCGGGATCAATCTCCAGCACAAAGCGGACGGTGCTGCCCTCGACGGTCACTGCGCGGGCGATGCCTGCGCTGACGATGTCGCTGCCGCTGACGGGGTCGGTGATGGATTTGAGCGCCTCAAGGACGGTTTCACGGGTGACGGTCACGCCGGTCTCCTGCTTCTGGTCAAGTCTTGCGCCTGTTCTGGCGCAATTCCGCAGGTCATGCCAGCCGTACACGGCCCCGAATTTGATTTAGCGCATCCTGGAGTCAGCTTTTTGCGGTCTGGCGTTGCTGAAAGCCCCGAAGCCATGCGGCAAACGCGAGGGCGCCGCGCATCAGCGCGGCGCCGGGCCCAACGGGAGGAGGCCCCTTGGGGGCCGGACGACGGGCGGGAGGACGCCGTCAGCTGGCCAAAGCGATCCCGGCGGAGCCCATCACGGCGCCGATGCGGCGGCCGGTGTCCACCATGCGGTTGGAGAAGCCCCATTCGTTGTCATACCAGCTGACCACCCGCACCAGCCCTTCGGCGGTGACCGCGGTCTGCGCGGCGGCAAAGCAGCTGGAATGCGGATCGTGGTTGAAGTCGACGGAGACCAGCGGATCGTCCTCGTAGGACAGGATGCCCGCCAGCCCGTTGCTGGCAGCCGCTTTTACCGCGGTATTAACCGCCTCGGCGCTGGCGGGGCGCTCGGGCACAAAACTCAGGTCCACGACAGAGACATTCGCCGTGGGCACCCGGATGGCCGAGCCTTCCAGCCGCCCCTTCAGATGCGGCAGCACCTCAGAGATCGCCCGGGCGGCGCCGGTGGACGTGGGAATCATCGACAGCGCAGCAGCGCGGGCGCGGTACAGATCCTTGTGGCTGGTGTCGTGGGTCGGCTGGTCGCCGGTGTAGGCGTGGATGGTGGTCATGTAGCCGGTTTTGATCCCGAACGCCTCATCCAGCACCTTTGCCAGCGGTGCCAGGCAGTTGGTGGTGCAGGAGGCATTGGAGACGATCACATCCTCTGCCGTCAGATCCATGTGGTTGACGCCGAAAACCACCGTGCGGTCGGCGTCCTTGCCCGGCGCGGAGATCAGCACCCGCTTGGAGCCGTTCTTAAGATGCCGCGCTGCATCGTCGCGGGCGGTGAACAGTCCGGTGCATTCATAGGCGATGTCCACGTCCTGCCAGGGAAGCTCTTCGGGGTTGCGGATGGCGGTGAGGCGGATGCTGTGATGGCCCACGCGGATCAGGTCATCCGCCAGGAATACCGGCGTTTTCAGGCGCCCGTGCACGCTGTCGTATTTCAGCAGGTGCACCAGGGTTTCCGGCGGCGACAGGTCGTTGATGGCCACCACCTCAATGTCCTTTTCGCCGCTTTCCAGCAGCGCCCGCAGCACTCCGCGGCCAATCCGCCCGAATCCGTTGATTGCAATCTTCAGTGTCATCTCTGATCTCCGGCTGTGGCACCGGATCAAAGCCGGTAGCGATAACGGTTGCGATACCGATACCGATAACGGAAACGAAAATCAACCCCCGCGGCGGCAGAGCTGCCCTTGCAGCGGCCCGCGATCTGCAGGAGCATGGCGGTATGACGAAGAAATTGCTTCTTAAGGACGTGGCCCGGCTGGCCGGGGTCAGCGAAATGACAGCCTCCCGCGCGCTGCGCGGGGCCCCGGACGTCTCTGCCAAGACCAAGGCAAAGATCGAGGAAATCGCCCGTAGCCATGGCTATGTGCCGAACCGGATTGCCGGCTCCCTGTCCTCGCAATCGGTCAACCTGGTGGCGGTGGTGGTGCCCTCGCTCAACAGCTTTGTCTTTCCGGAGGTTCTGTCGGGGATTTCCGCGGTGCTGAAGGACAGCCCGCTGAAACCGGTGGTCGGGATCTCCGGCTATGACCTGGAGGAGGAGGAAAGCGTTATCCGGGAAATGCTCAGCTGGCGGCCCTCCGGGCTGATCGTTGCGGGGCTGGAACACACCGAAGCCACCCGGCGGATGCTGCAGCAGGCGGACTGCCCGGTGGTCGAGGTGATGGATGTGGACGGTGATCCGGTGCGCCACTGCGTCGGCATTTCGCATTTGCAGGCAGGGCGCGATATGGCGGCGCAGATCCTGGCCCGCGGCTACCGCAAGATCGGTTTTATCGGCACCAAGATGCCGCAGGACTTCCGCGCCCGGAAACGCTTTGACGGCTTCACCGACGGGCTGGCCGCGCAAGGGGTAACGCTGAGCGATATTGAGCATTACTCCGGCGAAAGCGCGATCCAGACCGGGCGCCAGCTGACGGCGCAGATGCTGGGGCGCAACCCGGACCTTGATTGCATCTACTTTTCCAGCGACGTGATGAGCGTTGGCGGGCTGATGCACTGCCTGGCCGCCGGGCTGACGGTGCCGGGCGATATTGCGCTTGCCGGTTTCAACAACCTGCAGATCCTGCAGGGGCTGCCGCAGCAACTGGCCACAACGGACGCCTGCCGCCGGGAGATCGGGGAGCGCGCGGCGCGCGTCATCCTGCAATCGCGTGAGGCCGGCGGCACGGAGGGGCTGGTTTTTGACCGCCTGTGCCCGGCTATCAGCCTGGGCGAGACGCTCTGACCATCTCCGGCCAACTGAAACAGGCGGCAGTTTCTGCGGAAAGGGCTGCTCACCGGCGTTTGCGGCGCTTTTTGATGGCTTTGCGGCACGCCTTGGGGCAGCCTGTAATCAGCCCGTTCAGTCAACCCAACCCGAGAAGGAGCCCCGATGCCCCAGTACAACGACATGTTCGAACTGTCCGTCGCGGATATGGAGCTGATCGAAACCGCCCTGCAGACCACCCGGGACACGTTGTCAGAGGCGCTTCCCGCGGCGGGCAGCAGCGAGGAGGAAACCCTGCGCCGCATTCATGAGCTATTGGGCCGGCTGCACAATCAGAAGATCTTCTACTACCCGAAGGACAAGGTCTACGTCAGCGGCTGACGCCGTGCAGGTAAGAATAAGCGCTCCCCGCCGGGCGGAGAGCGCTGAAGCCAGGTAAAGGGCTTTTGCTTACATTGCCGCTCTGAAAAGCTGGGCAAGGTTGTCCTCGGTCAGCTTGATGGGGTTGCCGCCGCAAGAGGGGTCGATGATGGCGCCTTTGACCAGCTCGGGGATCGCAGCCTCGGTGACGCCAAGATCCGACAGGCCGCGCGGGATGCCAAGCGAGTCGTTCAGTTCCTGCACAAACTTGCGGAAACCGTCGAAGCCGCCGTCAATGCCCAGATAAGCTGCCGCCATGTTGAAGCGGCCGGCAATTTCGGACGCGTTGAACTCCAGTACCGCAGGCATGCAGACCGCGTTGGTGGTGCCGTGGTGAGTGTTGAAATGCGCGCCAATCGGATGGCTCATCGCGTGGATTGCCCCCAGGCCCTTCTGGAATGCTGTGGCGCCCATCGCCGCGGCCGACATCATCTGCGCGCGGGCTTCGATATCGGTGCCGTCCGCATATGCGCGCGGCAGGTAGTCCTTGACCAGCCGCATACCCTCCAGCGCGATGCCCTGGGACATCGGGTGGTAATGGGGGCTGCTGAAGGCCTCGACACAATGGGCAAAGGCATCGAGCCCGGTGCCCGCAGTGATGAACTTGGGCATCCCCACGGTGAGTTCAGGGTCGCAAATCACCACGGCGGGCAGCACCTTCGGGTGGAAGATGATTTTTTTCTGGTGGGTGACTGAGTCGGTGATCACCGAGGCGCGGCCCACTTCAGATCCGGTGCCTGCAGTGGTCGGCACCGCAATGATCGGAGCGATGGCATCCGCATCGGCGCGGGTCCACCAGTCGCCAATGTCTTCAAAGTCCCAGACGGGCCGGGTCTGCCCGGCCATAAAGGCGACCATCTTGCCCAGGTCCAGGCCGGAGCCGCCGCCGAATGCGATCACCCCGTCATGGCCGCCCGCCTTATAGGCGGCGACGCCTGCGTCCAGGTTCTTTTCATTCGGGTTCGGATCGACGTCCGAGAACATGCCGCGCCCCAGGCCTGCGGACTCCATGATGTCGAGCGTGCTTTGAGTGACCGGCAGATCGGCCAGCCCCTTGTCGGTGACCAGCAGCGGTTTCTTGATACCGGCTGCCGCACAGGCATCGGCCAGTTCCTTGATCCGGCCTGCGCCGAATTTGATTGCGGTCGGGTAGGACCAGTTTCCAACGAGAGACATGTCGTGTTCCTTTAATGCAAGTGGCCCGCCCCGGGGAGGAGACGCCGGGGCGGGCGGGGCCGCCCTCAGCCGGTCACCTTCTTCAGGTGATAAGACTTCGGACGGGTCAGATTGTGGTAGCCGATGACCGAGAGACCGCCGCCGCGCCCGGTGTCCTTGCAGCCGGTCCAGCACAGGCCCGGATCCAGATAGTCGGCGCGGTTCATGAAGACGGTGCCGGTCTCGATTTGATCGCCCACGGCTTGCGCCCGCTCCACGTCCGCAGTCCAGAGCGAGGCGGTCAGGCCGAAGTCGCTGTCATTCATCAGCCGGATGGCTTCCTCGTCGGAAGACACCTTCATGATACCCACGACAGGCCCGAAGCTTTCCTCGCGCATCACCCGCATGTCATGGGTGACATTGGTCAGGATTTGCGGCGTGAGATACGCGCCGCGGTCGTCTTCGGCAAAGGTCTCGATATGTGCCACGGCACCGGCCTCGACCGCCTCGGAAATCTGGCCGCGCACCTCCTCTGCAAAGCGGACATTGGCCATAGGGCCGATGGTGGTTTCCGGATCCAGCGGATTGCCCAGCTTGTAGCCTTTGACGATGGCAATGGCCTTCTCCACGAAGGCATCATACAGGCTCTCATGCACATAAATCCGCTCGATGCCGCAGCAGCACTGGCCGGAGTTGAACATGGCGCCGTCGATCAGCGTGTCCACCGCTGCATCCAGATCGGCGTCCTCCATCACATAGCCGGGGTCCTTGCCGCCCAGCTCGGTGCCGACCCCGGTGAATGTTCCTGCAGCCGCCCGCTCCATCGCCTGGCCGCCACCGACCGAGCCGGTGAAGTTCACGAAGTCGAAGGCGCGGTTCGCGATCAGTTCAGACGTGGTGCCGTGGTCCAGGAACACGTTCTGGAACACATCCGCCGGCACGCCCGCGGAGTGGAAGGCCTTGGCCATCCGCTCCCCGACCAGCAGGGTCTGGGTTGCGTGCTTCAGCACCACGGTGTTGCCGGCAATCAGCGCCGGAGCCACAGTGTTGATCGCGGTCATATAGGGGTAGTTCCAGGGCGCCACGACGAAGACCACCCCATGGGGCAAGCGCTTGATGTAGCGCTTGAAGGTGGCGTCCTCGCCGACCTCGATGTCTGCAAGCGACTCTTCCGCGATCTTTGCCATGTGGCTGGCGCGCTCGTTGAAGCCGCCGAACTCGCCGCCATAGCGTACCGGACGGCCCATCATCTGCGCCAGCTCCGGCACGATCTCGTCATTCATTGCACCAACAGCGGCCACACCCGCCATCACCAGATCAATGCGCTCCTGCAGCGGCCGTGCGGCCCAAGCGGCCTGCGCCGCCCGGGCGCGTTCCGCTGCTGCAAAGGCGTCTTCGCGCGATAGCACTTCGCGCTCCGCAAAAACCGATCCGTCAATCGGCGAGATACACTTCAGGGTCTGGCCCATCGCCATTCACTCCATTCAGGAAAGGGCAAAGCCCTCTTCATCTTTCCAAAAATACTCCGGGGGGCCGGGGGCTGGCCCCCGGCGATTACCGGATCACGCCCGCTCGAACCCGCGCGCAATCTCGTAATCGGTAACCACCCGGTCGAAATCCTCGATCTCCACTTCCGCCGCGCGGACGTAGTGGTCCACCACATCGCTGCCAAGGGCGTTGCGCAGCATCTCCGAGCCTTTCAGCGCCGCGGCTGCGTCGCGCAGCGTGGCCGGGATCATGCCGGTGTCGCCCTGGTAGACATCCCCCTTGGTGGGGGCCTGCAGCTCCAGGCCTTCCTCGATGCCGGCAATACCCGCCGCCAGCATGCCCGCCATCGCCAGATAGGGGTTCATGTCGGAGCCGGGGATGCGGCACTCCACCCGGATTGCCTTGGTCCCGTCACCGCACAGCCGGTAGCCCGCAGTGCGGTTGTCCACCGACCAGATAATCCGCGTGGGCGCAAAGGTGCCCTTCATGAAGCGCTTGTAGCTGTTGATATAGGGCGCCATGAAGGCGGTGTAGTCGGGCGCGTATTTCAGCAATCCGGCCATGTAGTTCTTCATCAGGACGGACATGCCCAGCGCATCGCTCTCGTCATAAAACGCGGGCTTGCCGTCCTGCCACAGCGACTGGTGCACATGGCTGGAGGAGCCGACCTTGTCGTGGCTCCACTTCGGCAGGAAAGTCACCGCGTGGCCCTGTTGCTCGGCAATTTCCTTCACCGCGTGTTTGGCGATGGTGTGGTATTCCGCCGTGTCCATCGCCGCGGCGTATTTGATGTTCAGTTCTTCCTGGCCGGTCTCCGCCTCACCCTTGGAGTTCTCGATCGGCAGGCCCGCATCCCACAGGTGGTTGCGGATCGGGCGCATCACATGCTCCTCGCGGGTGGTCTGCAGGATGCTGTAATCCTCGTTGTAGCCGGAGATCGGCGACAGATCGCGGAAGCCCGATTTGCGGATCTCGTCAAAGCTCTGCTCGAACATGAAGAATTCCAGCTCGGTGGCGCACATGGCGTCATAGCCCATTGCCTTGAGCCGGTTCACCTGTTTCTTCAGGATCGCGCGCGGGGAGTGGGAAACCTCCTCATGGGTATGATGATCAAGCACATCGCAAAGCACCATCACCGTGCCGTCCAGCCAGGGCACCGGGCGCAGCGTGGACAGGTCCGGTTTCATTACGTAGTCGCCATAGCCGCTCTCCCAGGAGGTCGAGGCATAGCCGTCCGGCGTCGCCATCGCCAGGTCAGTGGCCAGCAGGTAGTTGCAGCAATGGGTTTCCTCCCAGGCGCCGTTCACGAAATGCTTGGCGTGGAAGCGTTTGCCCATCAGGCGGCCCTGCATGTCCACAAGGCAGACCAGAACGGTGTCAACGGTGCCATCGGCAACCTGGTCTTTAAGAGTGTCGAAGGAGAACATGAGCGGCCCTTTGTCTGTTGCGCGCAAAACTTCTTCTCAAAAGTTTTGGCAAATTCCTTGAGTAGGAATTTGGCCCGCTGCGGCGCAGGCCAAATTCTGTGTTTCAGCCGGTGCCTCAGCCGTAGCGGTAGGGGCGGCCGGCTTTCTGCATGTCAGCGTTATACTTCTTGAAGATCTCGACAACCTTCGCCTTGGTCTCGGACTCGGCTGCGATCTCATCCCAGAACTTCACGGCCGCGTCTTCGACCTGCTGCCATTCGTTGTCCGGAATGGTGGTCAGCTTCATCTTGTCGCCATTCACGCGCAACGACGCTTCGCCGCCCCAGTACCACCACTGGCGGTAATAGTGCGATTGGTCGCAGCAGACGCGGAACAGGGTCTGCAGGTCCTCGGGCAGCTCTTCCCAGCGGCCCATGTTGGCAAAGAACGAGCCCGCCCAGGCGCCGGAGATGTTGTTGGTCAGGAAGTAGTCGGTCACATCGGCCCAGCCGACGGTGTAGTCTTCGGTGATGCCCGACCAGGCAATACCGTCCAGCTCGCCGGTCTGCACGGCGACCTCGATGTCTTCCCACGGCAGGGTGACGGGCACCACGCCGAACTGGCTCAGGAAACGGCCCGCAGTCGGGAAGGTGAAGACGCGCTTGCCCTTCAGGTCCGCCAGCGAGTTGATCGGGTCCTTGGTGGCGAAATGGCAGGGGTCCCAGGCGCCGGCCGAGATATGCTTGACGCCGACCTTGGAGTATTCCGCGTCCCAGATCTCGTTCAGGCCATACTGGTTGAACAGCACTGGCACATCCAGCGAGTAGCGCGAGGCAAAGGGGAAGTAGCCGCCGAACACGGTCACCTCGGTGGGCGAGGCCATGGAGTCATCATCCGACTGCACCGCGTCGATGGTGCCGCGCTGCATGGCGCGGAACAGCTCGCCGGTGGGGACCAGCTGGTCGGCATAGTAAAGCTCGATCTGCATCCGGTCGCCGGCGATTTTGTTGAACATGTCGATGGCGGGTTTCACCACATGCTCGGCCAGCGCCGCGCCGGCATAGGTTTGCATCCGCCACTTGATGGTGGATTGGGCCAGCGCCGGGGTGGCCAGCGGTGCCGCCATGGCGCCGACACCGGCGCTTTGCAAAAACTTGCGTCTAGTTGTCATGTCTTCCTCTCCTCTGTTGAACTTAAATCAATGCCCGTGCCCGCAGGGCGCCAGGTTTCTGAACCCTTCGCGGAGCCGTTGCGGTGCATTCTCACGAAGGATGTCGCCATGCGCGAGCACGACGGTTTCGGGTTTCCACTCCAGCATCCGGGCCAGCGCTTTGCGCAGCTTGTCCCGGTTGCCCGCGAAGGAAAACCAGATGTCGATGGGCATCTTCCCGTTCGGGGCCAGGATGCCCGCGGCCCAGGCCAGCGGCCGCACCCAGAGCGGCAGCGTCTTGCTGGGCATGTTCTCGATCAGGTCGGTCAGTACCAGCACCTTGGAACGCTTATGGAAGAAGACCACCTCGGTATGCGCCCTGCTGCCATGCACAATCAGCTGGTCCAGCTCCGCCGCCCAGTCCTGCGGCGCGCTGTCCTGCAGGTAGCGGTCGAACTGAACCTGCACACCCTGGCTTTTGGCCCGCTCGCGCACCTTGGGCGAGGCCCAGGCGATGGCCTCCGGACAGGCCGCGGCCCACTCCGCGATATAGGCGTAGTGAATCCAGTTAGGTGACACCAGGTGGCGGATACGCCCCAGCGCCTGCAGCTCCGCCGCCAGCTGTTTGCTGTACTGGATCGGCGAGTGCAGGAACAGATCGCCGTTCGCCAGGCGGATGACGGTCATCCGGGTCTGGAAGGGGATCTTGTAGAACTGGATGGCTGGGCCATCCACGATCCAGATATCCGGCCCCAGCGCCTGCAGCATGGTATTATTTTCCATAGACATACTCCGGCAGCCACAGGGCGATTTGCGGGAACATCATGATCAGGGCCAGCGCCAGCACCATCACCGCGGCAAAGGGGATGATCGAGACATAGATATCCTTCAGCCCGATCTCCGGCGGTGCCATCGCGCGCATCAGGAACAGGTTGTAGCCGAAGGGCGGGGTCATATAGGCGATCTGGGTGGTGATGGTGTACAGCACCCCGTACCAGATCAGGTCAAAGCCAAGCGCCCCCACCAGCGGCACATAAAGCGGCGCCACGATCACCAGCATTGCGGTGTCGTCCAGGAAGGTGCCCATGATGATGAAGCTCAGCTGCATCAGGATCAGGATCATCCAAGGGGAAAGGCCCAGTTTGGTGGTGAACAGATCCTCAATCGCCTTGACCGCACCCAGCCCGTCGAAGATCGCGCCAAAGGCCAGGGCCGCCAAGATGATCCACATAAACATGCAGGAGATGCCAAGGGTGGAGCGCACTGAGGTTTCGAACACGTCCTTGTTCATCCGCCCCTTCAGCACCGCGGCGAGGAAGGCGGTCATGGCACCGATGGCCGAGCTTTCCACAAGAGAGGTCCAGCCGTTCACGAAGGGCACCATCATCGCGGCAAAGATGGCCAGCGGCAGCACACCGGAGAACAGAAGGCGGTATTTCTCCTTCATGAACACGTCTTTGTAGAACAGCGCGTTCTTGCGGGTCAGGAAGGACAGCGCGCCCAAGGCCAGTGCCACGCCAAGCGCAGGCTTGGCTTCCATTGCGCCGGTCAGGATCAAGAGCGGCACCAGCACCAGCGCGCCCAGAACGATGTAGTTCAGGCGCAGCGGGTGGTCTGTCACCTGCTCGTATTCCGCCAGATCCTCGTCATGCATGGCGGGACCAAGGTGCGGCTGCATCCGGGCGCGGACATAGATGTAGATGATGAACATGGTGGCCATCAGCAGGCCAGGTATCACGCCTGCCAGCCACAGCTGCCCCACCGGCTGGCGCGCGATCATTGCATAAAGCACCAGCACCACCGAAGGGGGCACCAGGATGCCCAGCGAAGAGCCTGCCTGAATGGTGCCGGTCACCAGGATCTTGTCATAGCCGCGGCGCAGCAGTTCCGGCAGCGCAATGGTCGCGCCAATGGCCATGCCCGCCACCGACAGGCCGTTCATGGCAGAGATCAGCACCATCAGCCCGATGGTGCCGATGGCCAGCCCGCCCTTCACCGGCCCCATCCACACGTGGAACATCCGGTAGAGGTCGTCGGCGATTTTCGATTCCGACAGCACGTAACCCATGAAGATGAACATCGGCAGCGTCAGCAGCGGATACCATTTCATCAGCTTCATCGCGGCAGAGAACGGGATCTCCACCCCGCCGGTGCCCCACAGGAGCATCCCCGCAACCGCGCCGACAAAGCCGATGGCGCCAAACACCCGCTGGCCGGTCATCAGCATCACCATCATGCCGGCAAACATGACGATCGCAATCCATTCGTAGGACATCAGATTTCAACTCCGCGCAGGCGTCCGATATCCCGGAACAGTTCGGCAAGGCATTGCAGCAGCATCAGAAAGACGCCGAAGCACAGGATGGTTTTGACGGGCCACAGGAACGGCCGCCAGGCGGTGGAGCTGCGCTCCAGATAGCCAATCTTCTCGCCGGCGGCGGCGGGGCCCTCGCTCAGCAGCGTCTTCAGCAGGTCCCAAAAGAACTCCAGCGGCTCCAGCCCGAAATAGCCCAGGGAATAGGCGGTGGAGCTCAGCGCGCCGTACATCAGAATGACCAGGTAGGTGATTAGAAACAGCACCGTGAAGGCATCGACCATCGCCTTGGTCTTCGTGGACCAGGCCCCGTAGAAAAGGTCCATCCGCACGTTCGATCCCAGCTGGATCGAATAGGGGCCGCCCAGCACGTAATAGGCGACCATTACAAACTGCGCGGTCTCCAGCGTCCAGTGCGACGGGTTGAAAAAGGTCTTGGAAACAGACGACCACAGCAGCACCCCGATCAGGGCAAAGATCAGATACATGGCAAAGCGGCCGATGAAGCGGTTCATCGCGTCGATGCCGCGGACATAGGCCCGGATTATTCTAGGCATCAGGCCCTCCCTCAGCCGTCAGCGCGGCCAGGGCAGGGCGCAGCAATTTCAGCATTTCTTCTGCCATGGCCTCTTCTTGATCCGGCGTCGCCACCAGGTCGTTGCGGATTTCGATCATCACATTGGCCAGCCCGTGCGCCAGCCCGTGCAACTTAAGCGAATGGGTGACGCCGTCTGCCGGTCCATAGGGCTCATTGCGTTCCACCAGGCGGTGCGGCAGGGCAGGGGCCGCTGCCAGCATCGCGTCCGCCAAGCGGCTGTCATCATCGTGCAGGATGCCGATTTCGACGTCCCGCGGCTTGCCGAAATAGACCGGAGTGAAACTGTGCATGGTGACCAGGACTGTTTCTAGGCCAGCAGCCTTGCGTGCCTCGATCACTTCCGTGACGGTCTTGCAGAACGGCACATAGACCGTGTCCACGCGTTCCTGGCGCTCCGCGTCACTCAGCCCGAAATTGCCCGGCACCGCGACCAGTTCGGATTTCTCCGGCATGGCGCTGGCAGCCTCGGGCGGGCGGTTGCAGTCGTAAACCAGCCGCGACACCGTGCTCGCCACCAGTGGCGCATCCAGCACTTTGGCCATATACAGGGCCACCGCCCGCGCACCCGGATCCCAGGCCGCATGGCTCAGCCGGTCCTCGCCGCGCAGCCCCAGCCCGTTATAGCGGGCAGGAATATTGCTGGAGGCATGCTCGCACAGCAGCAGCACCGGGCTGGCGCCCTCGCGGTTCACCACCTCCACTGCTTCCCCCAAAGCGTGAGAATCGCTCTCTCGCATATGCCGCCTCCCTGCGATTTGGAAAAATGTTTCCATGAAGAGATATTTGTGTCAATATCTTTTCATGACCGGTTTCGGACAGAGATTCCTGAAACTTTCTTTTCAGGCCGGATCCGGGTAGGAAAGTGTCTGTTCAAACGCAGGGAAGCGCCGTTGTCCAAACCGCCAGCCACCGTTCGCGAGCTGATCCGCGAGAATTATTCCTCGCTCACCCAATCCGAGCGCAAGTTCGCGAATTTGCTGCTGGAGAACTATCCTGCGGCGGGTTTGGCGTCGATAACCATCGTGGCCGCCAATGCCGAGGTGTCCACGCCGACGGTGGCCCGGATGGTGCAGAAATTGGGCTTCAAGGGCTATCCGCAGTTCCATCAGGCGCTGCTGAAAGAGCTGGAGGCCAAGGTCTCCGGCCCCACCAAACGGCGCGACAACTGGGCGTCCGAGGCACCCGAGGGGCACCTGCTGAACAGATTTTCTCAGGCCGTCACCGACAACCTGCAGCAGACCTTTTCCAACATCGACTCAGCCCAGTTCGACGCCGCCGTGCATCAGCTTGCCAACACCGAGGGGCGGCTTTACGTGGTCGGCGGCCGCATCACCCGGGCGCTGGCGGATTACGCCTTTACCCACTTTCAGGCGATCCGGCAGCGGGTCACCCATATGACGTCCTCCTCCGCCACCTGGCCGCATTACGTTCTGGACATGGTGGAGGGCGACACGCTCCTGATGTTCGATGTGCGCCGCTATGAAACCAACCTGCAGCGGCTGGCGGAACTGGCCTCTGAGCGCGGGGTGAAGATCGTCCTGATCACCGACCAATGGGCGAGCCCCATTGCCTCGGTCGCCGAACACACCTTCAACTGCTGGGTCGAAATTCCCTCCGCCTGGGACTCCAACATCGCCACCATGATGCTGCTGGAGGCGATGATCGCCGCCACCCAGGAGGAAAGCTGGGACAAGACCAAGGACCGCTACGACCGCCTGGATGAGCTGTTCGATATGACCCGGCTGTTTCGCAAGTTTTCCTGATCCGGCCCGGCCTGAACCGGTCTGCCCATAGACTTTGACGGCGGCTTGCGCCTTACTGGGCGCCGGGCCGGTTCGTTTCAGGCAGGAGTGTTCACATGCGAATTTCAGGAATTTTCACCGCCGCCATGGTTGCAGCGCTTGTTGCGGCCCCCGCCGCGGCCAACCCGCTCAGCCGTATTCTGGCCAAGTCCGGGCTGACGCCGCAGGACACCAACCTCATGCGCCGGGCTGAGCAGGCGCTGCTGGCTGAGGGCGGCAGCGGCCAGAGGGCGCGGTGGAACAACCCGGACAGCGGCGCGCAAGGAGTGGTTCGCGTGGCCGGCAAGGAGGGCGACTGCCTTTTGCTGCAGCATCAGGCCTTTCTCAAGGACAGCGAGGACGCCAAACAGGTGCGCCGCAAGTTCTGCCCCTCCGGCGGGGACTGGCTGCTGTCCCAGTGACCGGCCTCAGCCGCGTCCTTGCTGCCCAGCCCGGGCGGCGCTAAGCAGGGCCGAGAATTTATCTGACTTTTCAAGAGCGAGGCACCAATGTCCGAGATTACCCGCAGCCACACCGGCCAGCGCATGAGCCAGATCGTCACCCACGGCGATACCATCTACCTGGCCGGCCAGGTCGGCACCGCCGGTGCAAGTGTTGAACAGCAGACCAAGGACTGCCTCGCAAAAATCGACGCGCTGCTGGCCGAGGCGGGCAGCGGTAAGACCCGCATCCTGCAAACAGTGATCTGGCTTGCCGACATGAAAGACTTTGCCGAGATGAACGCGGTCTGGGACGCTTGGGTGCCCGAAGGCCACGCCCCGGCACGCGCCTGCGGCGAGGCCAAGCTGGCGCGCGAGGATCTGCTGGTCGAATTCATCGTCACCGCTGCCAAGGCCTGAGCCCTGCAAGGGGGCAAAGCGGGGCGGGCCATTGGCCCGCCTTTTCGTTTCCAGGGTCTTTGATGGGCAGGATCAGAACGTGACCGTCATGTCCGGCCCAAAGCCCGATTCACGTGCAACAGCGCGTGATTCAGTCCAGCGCCATCGCAGCCTTGCGGATTGCCGCCTCGGTCTGCTGCAGGTCCTCTTCCGTCAGCGCCAGGCTCGGGTAGGTTTTGCCCGGCGATTTGAAGATGCCTTCCTCGCGCAGCACCGCATTATAACGTCTGGTGCGGTCCGCATCGCCCGCCTGGGTGTCCCGGTAGTCCCGCACCTTGGCGCCGGTGAACACGACTTCGAACAGCGCCGGCTCGCCGACGATCTGGAACGGCACTCCGGCTTCTTCCAGTGCTGCACTGGTCGCCTGCATCAGCCGCTTGCCGGTGCTGTTGAGCTGGTCATAAGCGCCCTCGCGGCGCAGCACCTCCATTGTTTTGAGGCCCGCGACGGCGGCCACCGGGTTGCCTGACAGCGTGCCCAGCTGCATCAGCCAGCCCTCAGCCCCGACCTGTGCCTTGTCGAAATGCCGCATGACGTCGGCGCGCCCCGCGATGGCCGCCAGAGGGAAGCCGCCGCCGATAACCTTGCCCAGGGTCGCCAGGTCCGGGGTCACGCCATACAGCTCCTGCGCGCCGCCATAGGAAAAACGGAAGCCCGTCACCACCTCGTCAAAGATCAGCAGGCTGCCATGTTTCTGCGTCTGTTCACGCAACAGCTCAAGGAAGCCCGGCAGCGGCGGCACGATGCGCTGCAGCGGCTCGGCAATGATGGCTGCGATTTCATTCCCATGCTCTGCCATCAGCTGCTTGATGTACTCAAAGTCGTTGAACGGCGCGACCAGCACCTCGGCCGCCACCGACGGCGGAATGCCTGCGCTGTCCGGCACCGCCTGCGGGAAGTTAACCCGCTTGGCGGGCGCCAGGCTCATCTGCGCCTCTGCCGACATGCCGTGATAGCCGCCCTCGAACTTCACGATCTTGGTGCGGCCGGTGAACGCCCGCGCCAGCCGGATCGCATACATGTCCGCTTCGCCCCCGGTAGAGACATATCGCAGCTGTTCGCCGCAGGGCACAGCGCGGCAGATCTCCTCGGCCAGCTCAATCCCGCGGGCGTTGCTGGCAAAGAAGGTCATGCCCTTGGGCAGCTGCTCCAGCACCGCCTCCATCACCTCCGGATGGCCGTGGCCCAGCATCATCGGGCCGGAGCCGATCAGGTAATCAATATACTCCTTGCCGTCTTCGTCCCACACGCGCGAGCCCTTGCCCGCGCGGATGACGATACCGGGGTCAAAGTTGCCAAAGCCGCCCGCAGGCAGCACCGCGCGGGCGCGGTCAATCCATTCAGCTTGGGTGAGGATTTTTTCCATGTCACTTGTCCTGTTGCGGGAGGGTTGCCCATTGTAGGGAGTATTTTGACCAGAAAGGCAAAAATCACCCGATCACAGATGCGGGAGCCCCCAGGGCCTCCCGGTCAGGCCGGACGCCAAGCCCCGGGCCTTCGGGCGGCGCGATGCGGCCGTCTTTCCTGTCCGGTCCACCCTGTGCCAGCCGCGGGCTGACGTAATGGGCGAGATCGCAAACATTGAGCACGCGCAGCGGGTCGGTTGATGCGCTCAGATGCAGCAGCGCCGCGGTGGTGATGTCAGAGCCCCAAGTGTCTTCGATGCACATCCTGGCCCCCAGATGCAGGCACAAATCGCGCGCCCGGCGTGAGGCCGACAAGCCGCCGAATTTCGACAGTTTGATGGCCACCGCGTCCATCGCGCCCGCCGCATGGCCCGCCAGCAGCGATGCCGTGTCATGCGCGTTCTCATCCAGTTTCATCGGCAGCCCGCAGGCCGCCCGCACCCGGGCGCACTCCGCGATGGTGGCGCAGGGCTGTTCCAGCATGATGTCCAGATCCGCCACGGCCCGGCCCACGCGCGAGGCATCCAGCGAAGTCGCACCGCAGTTCCAGTCGCCATAGACCAGCGGACCGTCCCCGACCGCCCCCCGCACCATCCGCAGCCGCGCAACATCGGCCTGCCAGTCGCGGTCCGCACCCAGTTTTACCTGGAACTGGGTGATGCCAGTCTCCTGCGCGTCACGGGCAATGCGCGCCATCTCCTCCGGCGCGACGCAGGTGATCGAGTGGTAGAGCGGCATATCCGCCTGCCTCTGGCCGCCCAACAATGCATGCAGCGGCAGGTTCGCCGCCTGTGCGGTGAGGTCCCACAAGGCGATGTCGATGGCGGACTTGGCATAAGCGTGCCCTTGCAGCCAGTGGTCGAGCTTGGCCATCACCGCCTCCGGCCCCACTGGATCGGCCCCCAGCAGCATGGGCGCCATCTCCTCGACCGCAGGCGCCACGCCGCGGGCATAGGCGGGCAGATAATGCGGGATCGGGCAGACCTCGCCCCAGCCGGTGAGCCCGGCATCGGTGTCCAGCGCCAGCACAACGCTTTCAACCGTGCTGCAGGTCTTGCCCTCGGCCATGTGATAGGCGGTGTGGCTGGTCAGCGGCACGTGCCACAGGGAAATCCGGGTGATCTTCATGGTTCAGCACTCATCCGGGGAAGGCCGGTCAGCCCTGCGCCGCGCCAAAGCACAAGGGCCAGAACCGGGCTGCCGGCGGTGGTCATGGCATGGGGCTGGTTCGATGTATGCAGGCGGGTGTCCCCGGCGCGCAGGGTTTGCGGCGGCATGCCCTCGGCCTCAAACAGAGCCTCGCCGGCGATAATGTAATAAAGCTCCTCAGCTTCGTGCTGATGCCAGGGGTAATATAGGTTCTCTCCCCAGTACGCGACGTAGGCGCGGACCTCGTTCGATTGGAAATGGCCGGATGGGCCGACCAGCTCAAAGTAGCCGTAGCGCGACAGGAATTCGGCGCCAACTTCCTCCTCTGTATACGTCTGCTGCCAGTCGGCGTAGTCGGTAATACCGCGGACTGCATCACGCAGGCTGAGCGTGACGCCGGTATGGCCGTCAGCCCAGGACTTCAGGAGATCTGCAGCGGGTATCTTGCGGGGGGCCGGCTTTTCCGCGGGCAGCGCCATCGGCCAGCCGGCAAATTGTATCAGCGGCGGGGTGGCGGCGATCAGCAGAGTCAGCTGATGGTAGGCGCGGGCGAAGGCGAGGGATTGTTCAGCAGGGGTCATGGCAAGAAAACCTCAGAGAGCGTCACGGGACGACGGTGATGTCGCCGGTGTGCATCTTGGCAATGAAAGCGGCTTGCGCTTCCTCCAGTTGCTCCAGCGGGCAAACCGCCGCCAGCGCCGGCCTGATCTCCCCGTTCTCGATGCAGGAGACCGCATTGGTGAAGGTGCGATGCGGCGTCACGGTGGAGCCGGTGAACGTCAGGTCGCGCAGATAGAGCATGCGCAGGTCCAGCTCCGCCATCGGCCCGGCAATCTCGCCGGAGCAGGTATAGCGTCCGCCGCGTTTCAGCACGGCGATCAGCTTGGGCCATTGGGGGCCCGCCCACCGCATCCGCCACCACGGTCACCGACTCATCGCCAAGTGCGTCTCGCAGATTCTCCGGTGCGCGCGGCAGGATCAGGTCGGGACCAAGCTCCGCCACCCCGCGCATGACGGCCTTGGTGTGTTCGGCAATGCCGCCATCGCATTCGAAGCCGAAATAACCGGCCTTGTCCTTGTTTACAGGGCCGTCCCAGTCGCGGACCCAGCCGCCCGCCATGACACGCTTGCCGATAAGCGCAGGATCGGCGCCTTTGCCAGCAGCCACAACTTCGCCCACGGCATCGGCACCCTGGATCCGCGGAAAGGTCAGCGGGCGGCCGCCCCCGGCCGGGTCTTCCGCGCCCGCTTCATTAAAGGCGCTGCCGGTTGCGGCGTGCTCGACGGTCTTTGAAAAACCCCCGGAGCGGGTGCTCACACCGGTGTTGTTCAACCCACAGGCGCCAGCCTTGATCAGCACCTCCATCGGATCGGGTTGCGGCACCGGCCCGTCCTCGTGCTCTTCGTATTTGTCCAGATCGCCGTGGCCGGTCAGAACCATCGCCTTCATGGTTTCGGGGAGGGTCATATTACGCGTGTCCCTATTGGCTATGGGGAAGGGGGCGCTGCCCCCGCCTTCGGCTCCCCCGGAGTATTATTGGAAAGATGAAAGGGGAGCCGGCTTCTGCTTATTCCGCCGGGGCGAGGGCTGCGTCGGGGCGGGGCAGCAGGCTTTCGGGATCATAGGCGGGTGCACCTAGGATCCGGCCCTTGCGCGGCGTGCCTGCGACCACCACCTCAATTTCTGTGCCGGGCACATTGGCGTGCGGTTTCACATAGGCGAAGGCCAGGATCTTGCCGACGGTGTGGCCATAGGCGACCGACGCGGTGGAGCCCACGACCTTGCCCTCCAGCAGAACAGCCTCGCCGCCATGGCCGTCGGTGACGCCGTCCGGTTCGATCTCCAGATAGGCGCAGACCCAGGGCAGGGCGTCCGCGTTCAGCGTCTTGCCCTTGCCCAGATAGTCCTTGTCGGCGCTGGCAAAGCGCAGCACGTCCGCTTCGGCCAGGGTCACCTCGTTGGTCAGCTCGCCCGCGCCCTTGAAGCCCTTCTCCATCCGCATCGCGTTCATTGCGAAGGAGCCGTAGTCGGCAATGTCATGCGCTTCGCCTGCCGACCAAAGCGCATCGTAAACCGCCAGGGTGCTGCCCCGCGGGATGTGCAGTTCCCAGCCAAGCTCGCCCGCATAAGATATCCGCAAGGCCCAGAGAGTGTGGCCTGCGACCTCGATCTGCTGCGCCGTCAGCCATTTGAAGCCGACGTTTGTCAGATCCGCATCGGTGCAGGCGGCCAGAAGCTCACGGGCTTTCGGGCCATTGAGAGCAAGCGCGGCCCAATCGGTGGAGAGGGTCGTGATCTCCACCGCTTCACCCGCGAGGTTCTGGTTCAGGTGGTCCAGCAGCCGCTGTTCAAAGAAGGCGGCGCACACCAGGTAGTAGCTGCCCTCTGCAAGCTTCACCACGGTGGTTTCCAGCTCGATCCTTCCACGGCGGTTCAGCATGTGGGTGAGGGCAATGCCGCCAGCCTTCTGCGGCAGCCGGTTGGCGGTCAGCCGGTCCAAGAGCGCCGCAGCCCCGGGGCCCGAGACCTGGACCTTGGTGAAGGCAGAGATATCCATGATGCCCACGCCCTCGCGCACGGCCTTCACCTCAGCTCCGACCACGTCATGCACCACGTTGCGCTTGAAGGAATAGTGATCGCGCTTTTCAACCCCGTTCCTGGCAAACCAGCGCGGGCGCTCGTGGCCATAGACCTCCTCATAAACCGCGCCTTTTTCCTTGAGCCGGTCGTAGAGCGGCGACGGCTTTACGGGTCGGCCTTCCAGTCGGTTAAAATGCGGGAAAGGGATCTCGTGGCGCAGCTTATAGTCCTCATGCGCCTTGGTCACCTGCCAGTCCTTGGTGGCATAGGAGCCAAACCGGCGCGGGTCATACTCGCGCATGGAAATGTCGGCGGCGCCATGCACCATCCACCGCGCCAGCTCGCGGGTCAGACCCGGGCCCCAGCCGATGCCGATTTGGGTGCCGCAGCAGCACCAGTAGTTCTTGACGCCCGGCGCCGGACCAATCAGCGGGTTGCCGTCGGGCGGATGCGAGATCGCGCCGTGCACTTCGCGCTGGATGCCGAGGTCCGCAAAGATCGGCATACGGTTCAGGCTTTCCTCCAGCCAAGGCATCACCCGGTCATAGTCGGCGTCGAACAGCCAGTTCTCGTATTCCCAGGGGCAATGGTCATGCCAGACTGAGTTTGAGGCCTCCTTCTCGTAGATCCCGATCAGGCCGCGCTTCTGTTCCATGCGGATGTAGCCTGAGACCTTTTTGTCATCGCGGATGACTGGCAGTTCTTTGTCCAGCGCTTCGAACTCCGGCACCGGTTCGGTCACAAAATAGTGGTGGGTCATCGAGGTCATCGGCAATTGCAGCCCGGACCATTCGCCCATCTGGCGGGCATAGGTGCCGCCGGCATTCACCACATGCTCGCAGCGGATGGTGCCTTTCTCCGTCTCCACGATCCACTCGCCGTCCGGTCCTTGCGTGATGTTGGTGGCGCGGCAGCGGCGGATGATGCGCGCGCCCAACTGGCGGGCGCCTGCGGCCATCGCCATGGTGACGTTGGTGGGATCCACGTGGCCGTCATCGGGGGTGTGAAGCGCGCCCAGAACGCCTTCGAGGTTATAGAAGGGGTGCTGTTCGGCGACCTTCTCAGGCCCAACCAGCTCAATGTTGAACCCCAGGCTGCGGCCAACCGACAGGGTGTGGCGCAGCCAGTCCATCTCATCCTCTGTGTAGGCCAGCCGGAACGAGCCGCAGCCATGCCAGGTCACCGCCTGGCCGGTCTCTTTTTCCAGCTTCCCGGAGTAGAGGCCGATGTTGTAATCCACGCATTTGCCGAGGCCAAAGGAGCTGGTGGAATGGGTGATCTGTCCCGCCGCGTGCCAAGTCGAACCGGAGGTCAGCTCCGCCTTTTCCAGCAGCACAACCTCGGACCCCCAGCCCTCATGCGCCAGGTGATAGGCCAGGCCCACCCCCATCACGCCGCCGCCCACGATGACCACACGGGCCTGTGCCGGGAATTCTTTTTCAGCCATTTCGCCGTTCCTGATTGCAATGCGCTTTTCTGCTCGACAGGCTAATTCCACATTTGTACCATCGTCAATCATGAATGACACAAATGTATCAACAGCCGTATTGGAGCGCCTCACCGAGGAGTGGGATGCGCTGACCCCCGAGGCCCAGAAGGCGGCCCGTTATGTGCTGGAAAACCCTGCCGATGTCGGGGTTTCCACCGTGCGCGAGATTGCCGAGGCGGCGAATGTGAAGCCCAATACTTTTGTCCGCATGGCGCGGCAGGTGGGGTTCGAGGGCTACGAGGATTTCCGCGCCCCCTTCCGCGAGGCGATTCGCAAGGGCGGGGTGTCTTTCCCCGACCGGGCCCGCTGGCTGCAGGACATCGGCAAGTCCGGTGAACTGGGTGGGCTTTATGCGGATATGGCCGCCGCCGCCATCCGCAACGTCGAAGAGACGTTTGCGGGTATCAACGCCGCAACGCTGGAGGCTGCAGCCCATGCGATCTGGGACTCCCGCCAGGTCTTCACACTCGGCGTTGGCGTCAATAACGCCAACGCCCGCAACTTCACCTATCTTGCTTCCACCGGCATGAAGCAGTTCCACGCGATCCCGCGGCCCGGCTCCACAGCGGTGGATGACCTCGCCTGGGCGGACGGCCAGGACGTGCTGATTGCCATGACCTGCAAGCCCTACCGGGCCGAAGTGATCGAGGCGGTCCGGATTGCGCGCGAACAGGGGGTTGCCGTTGTCGGTATCTCCGACAGTCCCGCCAGCCCCGTGATCCTGAATGCGGACCACGGATTTGTCGTCGCGGCCGACACGCCGCAATTCTTCCCGTCATCCGTCTCGACCATTGCCCTGCTGGAAACGCTGCTCTCCTTTGTGATTGCAGTCTCCAGCGAGGAGATCGTCGAGCGGGTGGAGAAATTTCACAAGCGCAGGCACCAGTTGGGCCTTTATGCGGAGGACCCTGAATGAACGCCCCTCTGACCCATTCGCTGGAGGCACGGTATTATACCGATCCGGCCATCTTCGAGGCGGAGCGCAAGGGCCTGCTGGCCCGCACCTGGCAGTTTGCCGGCCACGCCAGCCAGCTGGAAAACCCCGGCGACTACTTCGCCTTTGAGATGGCGGGTGAAAGCCTGTTCAGCATCAAGGGGCGGGATGGCGAGATCCGCACCTTCTATAACGTCTGCCAGCACCGCGCTCACCAGCTGGTCTCGGGCGAGGGCACCACGCGGGTTGTGGTCTGCCCCTACCACGCCTGGACCTACGAGTTGACCGGCCAGCTGCGCGCCGGGCCGAACTTGAAATCGGTGCAGGGCTTCGACAAGTCCAGGGTCTGCCTGACCGAGGTCCGCACCGAGGTCTTCCTGGGCTTTATCTTCGTGAACCTCGACCCCGAGGCCAAGCCGATGGACGACTGGTTCCCGGGTGTGCGTGGCGAGGTGGAGAGCTTTGTCCCCAACTGGAGTGACCTGAAGCCGCTGGAATGGGTGGAGATCCCGGAAAACTGCAACTGGAAGGTCTCGGTCGAAAACTACTCCGAATGCTACCACTGCAGCCTCAACCATCCGACCTTCGCCACCGGTGTGATCAAGCCGGAAACCTACGACATCCAGCCCCAGGGTTTCTGCCTGCGCCACACCACCGAGTGCAATGCGCTGGACCAGATGACCTATGACATCAACTCAGGCTTTGAGAACAACGAGAGATACTCCAGCTGGTTCCTGTGGCCGATGTTCTCCTTCCAGGTCTATCCCGGCAACCTGCTAAACACCTATCACTGGCGGGCGGTGGATGCCGGCCGTGTGGTGGTCTGGCGCGGCTGGTATTCGATCCGCGGCGAGGACAATGAAACCGTGCGCCGGATGGCAGTGCAGGACCGGGCCACCACGGTGGAGGAAGACATTCATTTGGTGGAATCCGTGCAGCGCGGCCTGAGCAGCCGTGGCTATGTTCCCGGGCCCTTGGTGGTCGACCCCTCTTGCGGAGTGAACTCGGAACATTCCATCCTGCATCTTCAGAAGTGGATGCGCGAAGCGGCTGACCGCGACCTCGCAGCAGCAGGGACCTGACAAACTATGACACAGCTTGATGCCGAATGGCTGAACTACATCGCCGGCGAATGGGTGCCCGGCGGGGCAGGGTGGATTGATGTCACCAACCCGGCGAATGGCGAGCTTCTGGCCCGCCACGCGCTGGCCGATGCCGCAGACGTGGACCGCGCCGTGCAGGCCGCCCGCCGCCTGCATCTGTCCGGCGATCTTTCGGCCCTGCGCCCGATTGCGCGCGGCCGCATGGTGCAGGCCATGGGCCGATACCTGCTCGACCATATTGACGAAATTGCCCGCGTCCTGACCCTGGAGCAGGGCAAGCCGCTTTGGGAGTCGCGGATCGAGGTCGAGGGCGCCGCGCTCTATTTCGAATACTACGGCAACCAGGCCAGCACGGTAGAGGGCCGCTCGATCCCGCTGGGCGGCGGCTATTTCGACTGGACCGAGAATGAGCCGATGGGCGTCTCCGCTCAAATCATCCCCTGGAATTACCCGGTGGAGATGACCGCGCGCTCGCTGTCGGCGGCGCTGGCTACCGGCAACGCCTGCGTGATCAAGACGCCTGAACTGACCCCGCTCACCAACATCTGGCTTGCCCGCGCGGCAGAGGCTGCCGGTTTCCCCGCCGGTGCGGTCAACGTGCTCTGCGGCTATGGCCACGAGGCCGGCGCGGCGCTGGCGGGCCATCCCCAGGTCAACCAGATTGTCTTCACGGGCTCGGTGCCCACCGGCATCCGCATCGCCACCGCCGCGGCGCAGAACGTGGTGCCTTGCGTGCTGGAACTCGGTGGCAAATCCGCCGCCATCGTGCATGAGGACGCCGACCTGGAAGCGTTCGAGAACGACATCCGCTGGGGCATCTATTTCAACGCGGGCCAGGTCTGCAGCGCCATGAGCCGGGTGATCGTGCACGAAAGCCGCCATGACGAGCTGGTCGAGCGCGCGGTGAACGTGGCGCAAAGCCTCAGCGTGGGGGCTGGCATCGACCGTCCGGAGTTCGGCGCCAATATGGGCGCCATGGTCTCCATGCCCCAGCGCGACCGCGCCCTCGGCATCGTCCAGCAGGCCCAGGCCGACGGCGCCACCATCGCCGCAGGCGGCGCGCCTGCTGGGAATTCGGGTGCCTTCCTGGCCCCGACCGTTGTGTCCGGCATCACCGCGAACGACAGCATCGCCAGCGAGGAGATCTTCGGCCCGGTCCTCTCGGTCCTCAAGTTCCGCTCCGATACCGAGGCCATCGAGATCGCCAACAGCACCGAATACGGGCTGGTCGGCGGTGTCTTCACCCGCGATTTGGACCGCGCCACGCGCTGCGCCCGCCAGATCCGTGCAGGCCAGGTCTTCGTGAACGAATGGTACGCGGGCGGCGTCGAGACCCCGTTCGGCGGTTACGGCAAATCCGGCTACGGCCGCGAAAAGGGCCGCGAGGCGCTGTGGAACTATGTTCAGACCAAGAACATCGCCATGAGGCTGGGGGGCTGAGGCAATGGCGGCGCGCTATCAGCTGTTCTACTGGCCGATCCCGTTCCGGGGCCATTTCATCCGCTACGTGCTGGCCTATGCCGGGCAGCAGTGGGAAGAGCCCGGGTTTGACGCAGTGGCAGAGCTGAAAGACCGGGATGCGGCGGACCAGCCGCAGCCCTTCATGGCGCCGCCCCTGCTGATCGACACCCTGACCGGCACGCAGCTCAGCCAGATGCCCGCGATCCTCATGTCTCTGGGCCGCGGGCGCGGGCTGCTGACGGAGCCCGACCAGACCTTGCGCCTGATCTGCGATGCCTCGGACATCCTGTTCGAGATCACCCGCTTTCACGGCGCACTGATGTGGGATGCTGCAAGCTGGGCAGAATTCCACAGCAGCCGCCTGCCGCGCTGGATGCGGATCCACGAGCGGATCGCGATCAAGGCCGGTGTCACTGCTGAGCGGGGGTTTATGCGGGGCAGGGACCATCCGGGCCTTGCCGACTTGGTGCTGGGCGCGCTCTGGCACACGATGATTGACCGGCTGCCGCCGCTGCGCCCGTTGCTGCATGCAAATGCGCCGGTGCTGGAAGGTCTGGCGGACCGCATCGCCGCCGAGCCGCCCATCGCCGCCCTGATCACAGACTGGGCCGGCCGCCAACCGGTTTACTGCGCAGGCCGGATCGAAGCCTCGCTGCTGAACATGCTGAATATGGAGACCGATACATGACCACTTTTGACGAGGACCTGTTCCTCAAGGGGCTGGAACAGCGCAAATCCACCCTCGGCGCGGAATATGTCGAAAACAACCTGGCCGCCGCCGATGATTTCACCCGCCCGTTCCAGGAGGCGATGACCGCCTGGTGCTGGGGCTTCGGCTGGGGCGACGGCGTGATTGACGCCAAGACCCGCTCGATGATGAACCTCGCGATGATCGGCGCGCTGGGCAAGATGCATGAATGGGAACTCCACTGCCGCGGCGCCATCAACAACGGCGTCACAAAGGAAGAGATCCGCGCCATTATCCATGTCGTCGGCATCTACTGCGGCGTCCCCCAGGCGCTGGAATGCTTCCGGGCCGCGCGCAAGGTGTTTGAGGAGCAGGGCTGAAAAGTCTGTTCGGCACATAAAAGGGGCGTCCTTTTGGCCGTCCCTTTTCCTTGGTGCTCTGCCCTCTTTGTCCTTTGGTCCGGATTCCCCGGGGTATTTGGGGCCGAGGGGAGGGGTGGGTCTGTTTTTTTCGGTGCGATTCCTGGGCTGGTTCTGTGGATAAGGGGTGCGAGTCTGTGGGTAAGTGGTTCGGGC
>NZ_JBQKUH010000050.1:0-32510 GCF_054968485.1 Leisingera sp. G5_S3_59_S7 | reverse complement strand
CAGCACTGTGTGAAACGCTCGACGTGCCTTTGGGCCCGGAGATCGGTCAGTGTTGCGGTGGACGGGTCGAAATGACGCTGAAGTGGATGTGCCAGGCGGATCGTGACGATGCCATTGCCCGGCAGCAGGCCGAAGACCAGGCGCTGCCGCATGTCTATGTCATGGGCGCAGGCCACGTGGGCCGGGCGCTGGCGGATCTGTTCCAGCATATGCCGGTGCGCTGCATTCTGATTGACCAGCGCGCCGAAGAACTGGCCTTAGCCCAAGCGGATGTGGAGATCCGCCAAAGCGCCATTCCCGAGATCGACATTGCCGCCGCCCCTGCGGGCAGCGCCTTTATCGTTCTCACCCATGATCACGCGCTCGACTTCCTTCTTGCCTCCGCTGCTTTGCAGCGCGGCGATGCGGGCTATGTCGGCCTGATCGGATCGGCCACCAAGCGGGAGAAATTCCGCCGCTGGTGCCGGGACCATTGCGACGGTCTGGGAACCGACCGTCTCATCTGCCCCATCGGGGCAGGCGGCAGCCGCGACAAGCGGCCCAGCGTCATCGCGGCCTTCGTGGCGGCGGAAGTGATCGCTGATTTGACCTCTGAAACTGCCGCGTCCGCTCCAGCACGGAGCATGGAATTGCCCCAAACGGGCAAGCAACCGGACGCAGAGGGAGACACGGCTGGAGTGACCAGCCGTTAAGGACTGCGTCCTCTGATAGGAGGAGGCCGCCATGACCACAGGGCGGAGCTATACGTACAAACTGTTCGCGCGGAATGACTTCAGTGCATTCTGGGCGCTGTTCACCGACAACCTGATCAACCTGATCGTGCTTTCGGGCATCTGTCAGTTTGTCTTCAACATGCCTGCCGATATCGTGTTCGGCCGCATCGTGCCCGGCGCCGCCGTGGCGATCCTGGCCGGTATCGCGGTCTACACCTGGCTGGCCAAGCACACCGCCGAGAAAGAGGGCCGCGACGTGACCGCGCTGCCTTATGGCATCTCGACCCCGGTGATGTTCGTCTATCTGTTCGGGGTGATCGGACCGATCTACTGGTCCACCAATGATGCCATGCTGGCCTGGCAGGTGGGTATCGGCGCGGGCTTTATGGGCGGCATCGTGGCCGCGATGGGCGCGATCGTCGGCCCCTGGCTCAAGCGGGTGACCCCGCGCGCCGGTATGCTGGGCACGCTTTGCGGTATCGCGCTGGTGTTCATCGGCACCGTGCCGCTGGCGACGATCTTTGAAAACCCCTTTATCGGCTTTGCTTCGATGATCATCATCCTGTGGGGCCTGGTCGGCCGTCACCGGCTGCCGTTCAACATTCCCGCCGGTCTGCTGGCGCTGATCGTCGGCACCGTTGTGGCGCTTGGCATGGGCGAGGCCTCGGTCTCCTTCGAGGGCGTGGGCGTCTACCTGCCGATCCCGTATTTCGGTGACCTCATCGCCGGTATCCAGCATCTGTTTGCCAACCCGGAGCTGTTCCTGGTTCTGGTGCCGGTGCAGATCTACAACTTCATCGAAACCATGAACAATGTCGAAAGCGCCGAGGCCGCGGGCGACCACTATCCGGTTGGCGTGTGCCAGGTGACCGATGGCGTTGGCACCATGATCGGCGCGGTCTTCGGCTCGCCGTTCCCGACCACCGCCTACATCGGCCACCCGGCGTATAAGCGGATGGGCGCGCGCTCCGGCTATATCATCGGCGTTGGCCTGGTGATCCCCTTTGCCGCCTTCTTTGGCCTCCTGGCGTTCCTCAACAACCTGATCCCCGTGGCCGCTGCCGCGCCGGTTCTGGTGTTCGTGGCCCTCAGCCTGGTGACCAATACCGCGCATTCGGTGAAGACCGACCACATCGCCGCGGTGACCATCGCGATGATGCCGCATGTCTCGGCCTTCCTGGTGATCAAATGGGGCGCGCTGGCCGGGGCCCTGGGCGCATTGGGCGCCACTGGCATGGCGCAGCTGGGCGATCCGGAGCTGACCGCAGCGCTGCTGCAGCAGGGCGCACATTACGAAGGCCATCTGGCGCTGAGCCAGGGTGCGATCCTGACCGGCCTGATCTGGGGCGCTATCGTGGCCAGCGTGATCGACGGCGATTTCCGCAACGCGGGTGGCTTTGCCCTGGCGGCGGCGGTGATGTCGCTGGTCGGCATCATCCACTCAGCCAGCCTGCATTGGCCGGAGTTCAGCGGTGTTGCGATGGGCTACCTGATCGCTGCGGCCTTCCTGTTCATCTACCCGATCTTCCACAAGGCGGGTGAGCATGAGGAAACCGAGGAAGACGGTGTGAAACCCCACGTGCCGCACCTGCCGGCCGGCGAATAATCCCAAACGACACCCAAATAACAATGGGCAGGGGGCCGCGTGCCCCCTGCCTGCGAACCAAGGATATCAAAGACATGACATCGAAACAGACGCTGCTGCGCGGGCGGGTGCTTTCCTTCACCGCCGAGCCGCAAGGCGCTGACGACACCAGCGCCTATGAGTTCATCGAGGACGGCGCGCTGCTGGTCGCAGACGGCATGATCCTGGCCAAGGGCAGCTATGATGCGCTCGCCCCGCAGGCCGCGGAGGCTGAGGTGATCGACCACCGCCCGAGCATCCTGATGGCCGGCTTCATCGACACCCACCTGCATTTCCCGCAGGTGCAGGTGATCGCTTCCTGGGGCTCGCAGCTGCTGGAGTGGCTGAACAACTATACCTTCCCCGAGGAAACCCGTTTTGCCGACGCAGGCCACAGTGCTGAGATGGCGGGGCATTTCTTTGACCTGCTGACCGCGCATGGCACCACCACTGCGGTGGCCTACTGCTCGGTCCACAAGACCTCGGCCGAGGCTTATTTCGATGAGGCCGCGCGCCGCAACATGCGGATGATCGGCGGCAAGGTCCTGATGGACCGCAACGCACCCGAGGGCCTGCTGGACACGCCCGTAAGCGGCTATGACGACACCAAGGAGCTGATTGCGAAATACCACGGCAAAGGCCGCGGGCTTTATGCGATCACCCCGCGGTTTGCCATCACCTCCACCCCGGATCAGATGGAAATGGCGGGCGCGCTGGTGAAGGAGCATCCGGATTGCTACGTGCAGACCCACCTGTCGGAGAACCACGACGAGATCGCCTTTACCGCCGAGCTCTATCCGCAGGCGCGCGACTATCTGGACGTCTACCAGTCCTACGGTCTGCTGACGCCGAAAATGCTGCTGGGCCACTCGATCCATCTGCAGCCGCGTGAGATCGACGCGCTGGCGGAGACCAAGGCCAAGCCGGTGTTCTGCCCCACCTCCAACCTGTTCCTGGGCAGCGGATTGTTCGACGATGCGGGCCTGCGCAGCCGCGGCATCACCAATGCGATTGCCACCGACATCGGCGCGGGCACCAGCTATTCGATGCTGCAGACCCTGAATGAGGGCTACAAGGTCCTGCAGCTGCAGAACCAGAAGCTGCACCCGCTGCGCGCCTTCCACTGGATCACCCGCGGCAACGCCGTGGCGCTGGGGCTGGAGGATAAGGTGGGCACGCTGGAGGCCGGAACCGAGGCTGATATCGTGGTGCTGGATTCCCGCGCCACCCACGCAATGGAGCTGCGGATGCAACGCGCCGGAACACTGTCCGAAGAGCTGTTCATCCTGCAGACCCTGGGCGACGACCGCTCCATCGCGCAGACCTATGTGGCCGGCCAGCCGATGAAACCGGCGGCATAGAGCCGGAACGGTCAAGAACCGCCGTGGCGGGTCAGGGGGCGAATAACACCTCGGCCCGCAGGCCTGGTTCTGCGTCCAACAGGCGCAGCTCGGCCCCGTGCAGACTGGCAATCGCCGCAACCAGGCTCAGCCCCAAACCGCTGCCTGGCGTGGTCCGGCTCCGCTCCAGCCGGTAGAGGCGGCGCAGCACCTTTTGGTGTTCCGCCTCTGGTATGCCGGGGCCGCGGTCGCGCACCGACAGGACCGCCGCCGCCCCGTCGCGGCGCAGTGACAGGCTGATACCGGTGCCTTCAGGGGTGTGGCGCAGCGCGTTTTCAATGAGGTTGGCCAGCAGCTGCCCCAGCAGGGCGCGGTCGCCTGTCACCGTGACAGGCGCATCCGGCAGGCCGAGGCTGAGAGTACGGTTCTGCTCCTCTGCCGCGGGCTCATAGATCTCGGCAAAGGTGGCGGCCACTTCGCACAGATCCACCGGCTCGAACCGCGACCGGGGCGCGCCGTCCTCCAGCTGAGCGATTTGCAGCAGCGCCTGGAAGGTGCTGGTGATACCGCGGGTCTCCTCCAGCGCCTTGTCCGCAAGCGCCTGCGCCTCTTCCGGCAGGTCCGGCACGTCCTGCAGCCGGGCGAGCTGCACCGCCACCCGCTGGATCGGGGTTTTCAGATCGTGCGCGATGTCTGCCGAGACCTGCCGCAGCGCCTCCGTCGCCTGCTGCTGCGCCTGTGCCATGCGGTTCACACTGTGGCCGATGCGGGTCAGATCGCCATGCGTCTGCCCGCTCTCCGGCACCCGCGCGCCAAGCTCTCCGGAAGTCAGCGCCGACAGTGTGCTCTCGATCCCGCGCAGGGAGCGGGCTGACCGGCGCGCCAGCAGCACGCCGCCCAGAACCGCCAGGGCAGTGGCCGGCAGCAAGCTGAAAAGGAATACCCAGAGAAACGTCTGGCGCAGGTCATCCAGCGGCTTGGCACTTTGCGCCACGGTCAGCAGCCCGCCGTGGATGTGTTCGCTGAGCGAGATGAAGCGGCCGGAGATCTTCACTGGCTCCCGCCCCAGCGCCACCACCCGGAACCCCGCCTGCTGCTGCATGATCGCCGCATTGCCGGCCACCACCCGCCCGCCGGGGAGGCGGTAGCTGAGCAGGCGCCGCTGCGGGTCGGTCTCACGCGTTTCGGCATTGACCAGCGCCGCCAGCGCCGCGGCAGAGGGCGTGGCGCGGTAACCCGCCATATCCTGTGTGAGACTTTCCTCGATCGCCTGCCGCTGGGCGCCGTGGGCCACGTAATAAGTGATGCCAAGGCTGATCGAGCTGGCCGCAACGAACAGCAGCGACAGCCACAGCGACTGCCGCATCGGCGAGGAGCGCAGCAGCGCCCGCGCCCGGTCAAGGAGGTCAGCCGGCAATCCGGTACCCCGCGCCGCGCACGGTTTCGATGAGCTCGCTGTCAAAGGGCTTGTCGACCTTGGCCCGCAGGCGCGAGATATGCGTCTCCACCACATTGGTCTGCGGGTCAAAGCTGATGTCCCAGACCGCCTCCAGCAGCATGGTGCGGGTCTGCACCCGGCCCTTGCGGCGCAGCAGGTGCTCCAGCAGGCGGAACTCGCGGGGCAAAAGGTCGATCTCCTGGCCCGCGCGGGTCACCTTGCGGCGCACCAGATCCATCTCCAGATCCCCCGCCCGCAGCACCGTCTCCTGCTCCTGCAGGCCCGGGCGGCGCGCCAGCGCGGCAACGCGGGCGGCCAGCTCGCCAAAGGCGAAGGGTTTCACCAGATAGTCATCCGCCCCGGCCTCCAGCCCGTCGATCCGGTCGTTCACGCCGCTCAGCGCCGTCAGCATGATGGCGGGCGTGCGCACCCCGGCGCCGCGCAAGGTCTTGATCAGGCTCAGCCCGTCGAGGCTTGGCAGCATCCGGTCGATGATCAGCACGTCATAGTCTGCCGCCGTGGCCTGCAGCAGCCCCTCGCGCCCGTCGGTGACGAGATCGGCGGAATGCCCTTCCTCGCGCAGGCCCGCCTGAACATAAGGACCCGTGGTGGCGTCATCTTCGATCACCAGGATTTTCAAGGCGTATCCCCCCGTGTTTCAACCGGCCCGGTGATACACCCGAACGCGGCTAAGCGCACATTACAGATCTGTATAGAACGCGTCAGGCGGTTGAAATCCAAGCCCTCCATCTGGCTTGCATCACTTCAACGCAAGGAGACGAAGATGTCCAATCCTGCCACCGCCCCCAAGAGATTTGCCTTTGGCCTGACCGCCGCCGCCTCTGCCGCCGCGATGCTGGCGCTGGCCCCGGTGCCTGCGCTGGCGGTGCCTGCCGGCGGCTATGCCGACCTGGTCGAAACCGTCGCGCCCGCCGTTGTCTATGTCGAGGTGACCGGCAAGGCGCAGCCCGTGTCGGACCGGCAAGCGATGCCAAATGACCAGTTCATGGAGGACTTCATGCGCCGCTTCGGCGGCCGTCTGCCGCAGCAGCCGGAAAGCCGCCCGATGAAGGGCGCAGGCTCCGGTTTTGTCATCGCCGAAGAGGGCCTGATCGTCACCAACAACCACGTGATCGACAACGCCCAGACGGTAACCGTGACCCTGGCCAACGGCAGCAAGCATGACGCCACCGTTGTCGGCACCGACCCGCTGACCGATATCGCGCTGCTCAAGGTGGACGCGGACACGCCGCTGCCGGTGGTCGAATTCGGCTCCTCCGAGGAGCTGCGGGTGGGCGATGAGGTCATCGCCATGGGCAGCCCGTTCGGCCTGTCAGGCACGGTGACCTCAGGGATCGTCTCGGCCACCTCGCGCAACATCAACTCCGGCCCGTTCGACGACTTCATCCAGACCGACGCCGCGATCAACCGGGGCAACTCCGGCGGGCCGTTGTTCAATGCCGAAGGCGAGGTCGTGGGGGTCAACACCGCGATCTATTCGCCGGGCGGCGGCTCCGTCGGGATCGGCTTTGCGGTGCCCTCGGACATGGTGCAGAAGATCGTCGCCGATCTGGAGGATGACGGGGAGATCACCCGCGGCTGGCTGGGCGTGCAGATCAAGCCGCTGTCGGAGGACGCCGCCAACGTGCTGGGCCGCGAGGCCGGCAAGGGCGTTGTGATCGAAGCCGTGGAGGCGGACAGCCCCGCAGCCAAGGCGGGCCTCAAACCCGGCGATGTGGTGCTGCGCTTTGGCGGTGCTGAAATTGACGAGCTGCGCGACCTGACCGCGGCAGTGGCGATGAATGCCCCGGGCGAGGCGGCACAGATCGAGGTGCTGCGCCAGGGCAAGGAGCTCACGCTGGACGTGACCCTGGGCGACCGCTCCGGCCAGGAAGCCTGACCGCTGCCGCAATCAGCGCAGCCTTTGCACCTCCGCCGGACAGCCGGCGGGGGTGACTGCATTTGATCCCTTTGAGGCTGTCTTGCACTGCTGTCCCGGCACGAACCGGTGTTTACCATAATGTTGATTACACACTGTATCTCAGTTTGCGCGGAAACGCGCGAATGCACGGCCCAGCCAGCCCGCATCAATAATTGACAAAATTAGTAAATTATCTTACCCGCCGCGCTCGAAGGAGTTGCGGATGTTTTTTGACCTTGAGAATTTGCGCGCTTTCGGCCCCCGGCCCTGTCTGAAGACGGCGGACGGAACCAGGCTGTCCTACGCCGGGCTGGCCGATGCCGCAGCGCAGTTTGCCGCCCTGCTGCCGCAGGACCGTCAGCTGATCGCGGTCGAGGCCGCCGCCGATCCCGAGGCCATCACTGCCTATCTTGGCGCCTTGGCCGCGGGCCACGCCGTGATGCCGCTGCCCGCCGGGGATGACGCAACCGCCACCCGGCTGGAGGAACGCTTCCGGCCCGCCGCCAGCTACCGCCGCCTTAGCGGCGCCTGGCAGCTGCTGGCCCATGCGCATGAGCCCGCCGCCATCCATCCGGAGCTTGCGCTGCTGCTGCAAACCTCCGGCAGCACCGGCCATGGCCGCGGCGTGCGTCTGTCCGGCACCGCCGTGGACGCGAACGCCCGTGCCATAGCAGACTATCTGGAAATCCGGCCCGAGGACCGCGCCGCGCTGATCCTGCCGCTGCATTACTCCTATGGCCTGTCGGTGCTGCACTCGCATCTGGCGGCCGGCGCCTGCCTCTGGCTCGCACCCGGCTCGGTGCTGGAGGCCGGTTTCGCCGCGGCTTTGGAGGCCTCCGGCGCCACCAGCCTGGCGGGCGTGCCGCATCACTTCCGCCTGCTGGAGAGCGCAGGCCTATCCCACGCCCTGCCGGAAAGCATCAAGACCCTGACCGTGGCAGGCGGTGCCATGGAGCCGGATCAAGTCAGCGCCTGGGCCAGCCGGATGCAGGCCCGCGCCGGGCGGTTCTTTGTCATGTACGGCCAGACCGAAGCCACCGCCCGGATCAGCTACCTGCCACCGGAAGAGGCTTTGGCAAATCCCGGCGCCGCAGGCCGGGCCATCCCCGGCGGCCGCCTGCTGCTGCGCGATGCCGGCGGCACGGAAATCACCGCGCCCGAGGGTGAAGGCGAGCTGATCTACCAGGGCCCGAACGTGATGATGGGCTATGCCGAAAACCACGCTGATCTGGCCAAGGGTGCGGACCTCAGCGAACTGGCCACCGGCGACCTGGCCCGGCGCGATGCAAACGGGCTCTATCACATCACCGGGCGGCTGTCGCGGATGTCCAAGATCGCCGGGCTGCGCATCGGCCACGACGCCATCGAGCGCGCCCTGGCCGCCCAAGGGCACGAGGCTGCGGTCTGGGGCGACGACACCCGCATCGCCATCGCCATCTGCGGACCGGAGGACGGCATCGCCGCGCTGGCCGCCAAGCTGACCGGCGTCGGCCAGCAGCATTTCACCGTGATCCCGCGCACCTCCCTGCCGCGCCGCGCCAACGGCAAGATCGACTACCCGGCGCTGAAGGCGCAATCCGCCAGGCCGGAAGCGGCCAAGGGTGTGCTCGCCGCCTATCAGGCCGCCTTTGCGCCGCAGACCGTGGGCCGCAACGACAGTTTCGCCTCGCTGGGCGGCGACTCCCTGCGTCATGTGGAGCTGTCGCTGGCGTTGGACGAGGCTTTGGGCGGTGCCCCCGCCGGCTGGGAAGAGATGCCGGTCAAGGATCTGGAGCAGGCCGCCCCGGCACCCGCCGCCAGCCTGCCCTTCGATCTGACCGCCCGGGTGGTTGCGATCCTCGCCGTGGTTGTGGCGCATCAGACCTTCTGGCCGGTCTTCGGCGGAGCTGCCGCGATGGTGATCCTGATGGGGATGAGCGTTGCAGGCTTCCGTTGGGAGGCCTTGAAGTCCGGCGACATGCGCAGTTTCTTCAAGCCCGTGGCGGCGGTTCTGATCCCCTATTACCTGATCCTCGCCGGTTATGCCGTGGCCTGGGAACAGGTGCCCTGGGTGTCTGTCCTCCTGGCCGGAAACTTTGCTTTGACCACGCCCGAAACCCATCTGATGCTGCCGTATCTCTATTGGTTCATCGAGGCCTATCTGCAGATGACCCTGCTGGTGGCGCTGCCCTTTGCCCTGCCGCCGGTGCGGCGCTGGCTGGTGCGCCAGGGCGCCTTTCGCGCAGGCCTCTGTTTTCTGGCGTTTGCCGTTGCCATCCGCCTGATCGCGCCGGAGGTCTGGCAGATCGGCGGGCGCGCGCAGTTCACCGTGCCGTGGGTGTTCTATCTGTTTGCCCTGGGCTGGTGCATCACCGCGGCCAATTCACTGGGACAGCGGCTGCTGGTGCTGGCTGCGGCCTGCGTGATCATGCCCGCCGCCGCCTATCTGGGCGGCAACTGGTACGGCGGCTGGATCAAATACATGTGGCTGCTGGCACTGATCGCCGGGCTGCTGTTCATCACCCGCCTGCCGGTGCCGCGGTTTGCCGCCCGTCCGCTGATGCGCCTGGCGCAGGCAGCCTTCCCGATCTACCTGCTGCACCGCTTCGTGCCGGAATTGCTGATGCCGATGATCGGACTGGAGGGCCGCAGCCCGCTGAACGATGCGCTGGCGATCTTCGGCGGCATCGCCCTGGGCCTCGCCGCCGCTGCGCTTCAGCGCCAGCTGGTGCAAGCCTGGACAACTGCCAGGAGCCGGCGCCAGCCGTCCATGGCGCAGGCATAATCCCCCAAGTCCAGCGCGGGCCGGGCCGCCTCAATCCGGCCTGGTCCGCAGCTGCTTGCGCATCCACCCCTCCAGCTTCTGCACTGCCTCCGGCACCGGCCCGTGCGGGCGCACCAGGTAGTAGCGCTTGCGCGACTCCAGCGCGGGCCCCGGAATCCGCACCAGATCCCCAGCCGCAATCTCCCGCGCCACCATGTCATAGGGCACAATGGCCGCCCCCAGCCCCGCCGCGGCGGCTGCAATCACCATCGAGTGCTGGTCGAAATACCGCCCGTCCTGCCGCGGCGCCCCCGCAAGGCCTGCGCGCTCAAACCACTCAGCCCAGGCCCCTGCGCGGCTCTCCAGATGCAGCAGCGGCGCTTGCGCCAGATTGACCGGTTGTTCCAGCTTATGCCCGCCATAGAACCCCGGCGCGCAGACCGGCACCATTTCCTCGCCGAACAAGGGCGCCATATGGGTGCCGGGCCAATTATCCAGCCCGTAATGCACCGCCAGATCAAAGGTCTCGCGGGCAAAATCAAAAGGCTCCAGCCGGGTGGAGAAGCTCAGCTCCACGTCTGTATGACGCTCAAAGAAATCCGGCAGCCGCGGGATCAGCCACAGGTTGGCAAAGGCCGGCAGCACCGCAATCCGCAAGGCCGAGCGCCCTGCGCCGGCGGCCGCCGCCTTTTGCATGGTCGCGCGCAGCCCCGCTAGATCCAGCTCCAGATCGGCCGCCAGCCCCTTCCCCGCAGGGGTCAGCACCACGCCGCGCCCGGCCCGCTGGAACAGGTCGAACCCCAGGTCCGCCTCCAGCTCCTTCACCTTCTTGCTGACCGCGCTTTGCGTGAGGCCCAGCTCCTCCCCCGCAGCGGTAAAGCTCTGGTGCCGCGCGGCGCTTTCGAAACACCGCAGATGGGTCAGGCTTGGCAGGCGCATCTCAATCCTCCTCCAGCTGCATCAGCAGCCATTCGCGGAACTTGATCAGCGGATACTCCTCCGCATGGTCCGCAGGCCACACCAGGAAATACTCGCCCAGGCTCACCGCAGCCCCCTCCATCGCCAGTGCCAGCCGGCCCTGCGCAATCTCGTTCTCTGCCAGGAAATCCGGCAGCAGCGCCACCCCCAGCCCATGCACCGCGCCCTGCGTCATGGCGGACGATTGGTCAAACAGCATCCCCCTGAGCTTCGCCGCAGGCACATCGTGGAGATGAAACCACTGCTCCCAGCAGTCCGGGTGCGTCTCCAGATGCAGCAGCGGATAGTCCAGCAGCTCCGCCGGGCTGGAAACCGGCCCATCCATCAGCCCCGGCGCGCAGACCGGCAGCACATGTTTTGGCATCAGGGGCAGATACTCCACCCCCGGCCAGTCCCGGATGCCGTAGTGGATCGCCGCCTGCGCGGTGCCCGCGTCAAAGCTGAACGGCAGATTGTGGGTGTGCAGGTTCACCGTGATGCCGGGATGCGCCGCGGCAAACTCCCTCAGCCGCGGCGCCAGCCAATGGAGGCCAAAGGACGGCAGGATCGACAAGGTGAAACTGCCGCCGTCCGGATTGGCCCGCAGCTTGACCGAGGCCTGCGCCAGCCGGGTCAGGATCGCACGTGCCTCCTTGGCGAAACCCGTCCCCGCCGGGGTCAGCTGCATCCGCATCTGGTCGCGGGCAATAAGGTCCACCCCCATCTGCTCCTCCAGCTGTTTCAGCTGGCGGCTGATGGCGCTTTGCGTCAGCGACAGATCCGCAGCCGCGGCCGAGGCACTGCCAAGCCGGTCCACCGCCTCCAAGGCCAGCAGCGAGGGGATCGAGGGCAGGAAACGGCGCGGCGCAATCATATGATCATAACTCATGGCTGCAGGATTTACTTTCATTAGCAATCCGGCCCGCAAGGTGCAATTTCTATATCAGACCTCTGCCCGGCGGGACTTCGCGGGAAACCAGCCTAAAGTTTTCCTCATGCCCGCTCTCGCACCGAAAGGACGCTGACATGCCCCATTCCGACATCCTCGCCGCTGCCGGCCTGACCCAAGCCGAGCTGACCGGCGGCAGCCTGACTGTCACCACGCCGGTGGACGGCAGCGAAATTGCCCGCCTGAAAACACACAGCACGGCTGAGGCCGAAGCGCAGATCGCCGCCGCCAAGTCCGCCTTCAAATCCTGGCGCCTTGTCCCGGCCCCGCGCCGCGGCGAGCTGGTGCGCCTGCTGGGCGACGAGTTGCGCAAGGAGAAGGAAAACCTGGGCCGCCTCGTCACCCTGGAATGCGGCAAGATCTACCAGGAGGGCCTCGGTGAAGTGCAGGAGATGATCGACATCTGCGACTTTGCCGTCGGCCTCTCACGCCAGCTCTATGGCCTCACCATCGCCTCCGAACGCCCCGGCCACGCGATGCGCGAGAGCTGGCACCCGATGGGCACCTGCGGGATCATCACTGCCTTCAACTTCCCCGTCGCTCCCTGGTGCTGGAACGCGGCGCTGGCGCTGGTCTGCGGCGATCCGGTGATCTGGAAACCGTCGGAGAAAACCCCGCTCACTGCCCTCGCCGTGCAAAAGATCTGCGAGCGCGCCATGGCGGCCTTTGGCGATGACGCGCCCGAGGGCCTGATCCAGGTGCTGATCGGCGAGCGCGATCTGGGCGAGGCGCTGACGGCGTCCAAGGACGTCGCCATCATCTCCGCCACCGGCTCTGTGCCGATGGGCAAGGCAGTGGCCGCCGACATGTCGAAACGCCTTGGCCGCACCATTCTGGAACTGGGCGGCAACAACGCGATGATCGTCGCGCCATCGGCCGACCTGGAGATGGCCCTGCGCGCCATCGTGTTCTCCGCCGTCGGCACCGCTGGCCAGCGCTGCACCTCCCTGCGCCGTCTGATCGTTCATGAGGATATCTATGACCAGCTGATCCCGCGCCTGATCAAGGCATATGAGGGCCTGCCCATCGGCGATCCGCTGGCCGATGGCACATTGGTCGGCCCGCTGATCGACGGCGCCGCGCTGGACGCGATGACCAGCGCGCTTGAGCGTGCGCAGGCCGAAGGCGGCACCGTGCACGGCGGCACCCGGGCGCTGGCGGACAGCCACGCCGACGCCGCCTATGTGCACCCGGCGATTGCCGAGATGCCCGCGCAGACCGCCATAATGCACACCGAAACCTTTGCGCCGATCCTGTATGTGGTGAAATACTCAGATCTGGACCAAGCCATTGAAATGCAGAACGAAGTGCCCCAGGGCCTCAGCTCCTGCATCTTCTCCACCGACGTGCGCGAAACCGAATATTTCCTCTCGGCAGCGGGCTCCGACTGCGGTATTGCCAACGTGAACATCGGCCCCTCCGGCGCTGAAATCGGCGGCGCTTTCGGGGGCGAGAAGGAGACGGGCGGCGGCCGTGAAAGCGGCTCCGACGCCTGGAAAGGGTACATGCGTCGGCAGACCAACACCGTGAACTACTCACGCGAGCTGCCGCTTGCTCAGGGGATCAAGTTTGACATCTGATCTGGCGTCCTGCCTCTGGCACCAAACCTGCCAGGAAAATCCAGCCTTCCCTGAACTCACCGGGGAGGCTCAGGCTGATCTGGTCGTGATCGGCGGCGGCTATACCGGCTGCGCGGCGGCTTTGAAGGCCGCGGAATTGGGGGCCTCGGTCCGCCTGATTGAGGCGGACGCGATTGGCTGCGGCGGTTCGGGCCGCAATGTGGGCCTGGCCAACGCAGGCCTGTGGCTGCCGCCCGAAGACATCAACGCTGCGCTGGGGCCAGAAACCGGCAGCCGCCTGTCCGAACTGCTGGCAGGCGCGCCCGCGATGGTGTTTTCGCTGATCGAAAAACACGCCATCCAATGCGAGCCGGAGCGCAGCGGCACCCTGCACTGCGCCCATGCGCCCGGCGGGTTGAAAGACCTGCAGCGCCGCCACGCCCAGCTGCGTGCCATCGGCGCGCCGGTGGAGCTGCTGCCGCGCGAAGAAGCCATACAGCGCACCGGTTCCGAGGCCGTGCACGGCGCCCTGTTCGACCCGCGCGCCGGAACGATACAGCCGCTGGCCTATGTCCGCGGTCTCGCCCGCGCTGCGGCCTCCGCCGGGGCGCAGCTGCACAGCGGCACGCCTGCCACCGGCATCAGCCGCAGCGGCAGCGGCTGGCAGGTAGCCACCCCCAAGGGCAGCCTCCGCGCCCGGCATCTGATCATGGCCACCAACGCCTATGCCCGCGGCATCACCGGCTATGACGCCCCGCAGGTGATCCCGGTGCATTATTTCCAGGCCGCCACCGACCCGCTGCCCGCCCCCCTGCGGGACAAAATCCTGCCGGGCAAGGAAGGCTGCTGGGACACTGCGCTGGTGATGTCGTCGTGGCGGCTGGATCAGGCCGGGCGGCTGGTGATCGGCGGCATGGGCGCGCTCAACCACTTCGGCAGCACCCTGCACCGCAGCTGGCTGCCCCGCAAAATGGCCGCGCTTTACCCGGACCTGAAGGAAACTGAGCTGAAAAGCCACTGGCACGGCCGTATCGCCATGACCACCGAGCACCTGCCCAAGATCCTGGATCTGCACGGCGGGTTTGCCTGTTTCGGCTATTCCGGCCGCGGCATCGGGCCCGGCACCCTGTTCGGCACGGCCATGGCCGAGGCGCTGCTGAGCGGCGGCCAATCCCGCCTGCCGGTGCCGCCCGCGCAGGATCACGCGATCCCCTTTGCCGGCCTGCGCAGCGCCTATTACGAAACCGGCGCCACGCTCACCCATCTGATCAGCGACCGCTGAAACAGGCGGGCCGCCCTGGCCCGCCCCTCACTCACTCGCAGCCGGCAATCGCGTTGCCGATCTCCCGCAGCAGCGCGGGGTAGAACTGCGGCCCCGGCTCCAGCTTGGCGCCCAGCGGGTCCAGCAGCGCGGTGCCTGCGCCGGTGCCGTCCAGCACCGTGGCGACCACGCCCGGATTGAACTGCGGCTCCGAAAACACGCAGGACACTTTGAGATCCGCCACCACACCGCGCACTTCGGCAATCCGCGCCGGGCTCGGCTTGACCGCATCCCCCAGCGAAATTGCGCCGGCCGCGTTCAGGCCAAAGCCGCGCTCGAAATACTGGTAGGCGTCGTGGAAGACGATGAACTGCTTGGCCCGGAACGGCTCCAGCGAAGCCGAAATACTGGCGACAGTTTCTGCTATCTCTTGTTTGCCGGCCTCTGCATTGGCCTTGTAGGCTGCAGCATTGTCCGGGTCGTGCTCTGCCAGCTCCATTGCAATCACGTCCAGCCAGGCCTGCGCATTGGCCGGCAGCAGCCATGCGTGCGGATCGGCGCCTTCGTGATCATGGCCGGAATGCGCGTCGCCGTGATCCGCATGGCCATCGTGGCCTTCCGCGTCGCCTTCATGACCATGGCCGCCATGATCCTCGTGACCTTGGTGGTCTGCATGATCCTCATGGCCGGCGTGATCATCGTGATCCTCATGTCTGCCGTGATCCTCGTCATGCGTATGCACCTCAAACCGGGCCCCTTTGCGGAACGCCAGCACCTCGGTGCCTTCCGCTTCCAGCAGCTCCACCCGGTGCGCATCGCCTGCCAGCTCTTCCAGCGGGCCTTCCAGCCAAGGGGTCAGCGCCCCGCCCATCCAGAAAACCAGATCCGCCTGATCCAGCGCCCGCGCCTCGGAGGGGCGCATCGCATAACCATGCGGCGAAGCGCCGGGCGGCACCACAAGCGCAGGCTCGCCCAGCCCCTGCATCACCCGCGCCACCAGCCCGTGGACAGGTGTGATATCCGCCGCCACTTGCGGCACTTCTGCCCAAGCTTCGCCTGCCCCGGCCAGCAAGGCCACTGCCGCCGCACCATTCTTCCACATGCTAGAAATCCGCATATTGCGCCCCATGTAATCTTATAACATCACGCCGGTTGATAAACGTCATAACATAACATATCAAGAGACAAATCACCCGCTCCTCAAAGGACCTGTCAAAATGGACTCCATCGGTTTTGAGCCGCATGACCACAGCAGCTGCATCCAGGACTGCATCGCGGCGGTGGACGCCCATTGCCGGGCCGAGGGGCTGCAGTTCACCCCCGTGCGCCGCCGGGTTCTGGAAATCCTGCTGCAAGAGCACCGCGCGCTGGGGGCTTACGAAATCCTCGACCGCCTGCGCGAAGAGGGCCTCGGCTCACAACCGCCGGTGGCCTACAGGGCCTTGGATTTCCTGGTGAAAAACGGCTTTGCCCACAAGATCGAGCGGCTGAACGCCTTTGTCGCCTGCACCCGCCCGGGCGAGACGCACGCGCCCGCTTTCCTGATCTGCCGCGCCTGCGATGCGGTGGCCGAGGCACAGCGGGAACCCACCCAGGGCCAGCTGGGCCAGGCCGCCCGCGAGGCCGGTTTTGTGATCGAACGCGCAGTGATCGAGGCAGAGGGCCTGTGTCCCAAGTGCCAGAAGGCCGCCGCCGCATGAGCCTGATTGCTCTCGATAACCTGTCGGTCCGGCACGGCGGCAATACGGTCCTGTCCGGCGTCAGCCTGAGCATCGAGCCGGGCGAGATCGTCACCGTGGTCGGCCCCAACGGCTCCGGCAAATCCACCCTGCTGCGCAGCGTCATCGGCGCCCAGAAACCGTCGCGCGGCACCATCCGGCGCGCACCCGGGCTGCGCATCGGCTATGTGCCGCAAAAGCTGCATATCGACCTGACCCTGCCGCTGACGGTGCGCCGCTTCCTCAGCCTGCCCCAGCGGGTGTCCGATGCCCGCGCCGCAGAGGCGCTGGAGCAGGCCGGCGCCGGCACTCTGGCGGCGCGGCAGATGGCCGGCCTGTCGGGCGGACAGTTTCAGCGGGTGCTGCTGGCGCGCGCGCTGCTCAGCACTCCGCAATTGCTGATCCTGGATGAGGCCACGCAAGGTCTTGACCAGCCCGGCTCTGCCGCCTTTTACCAGCGGATCGAAAAGGTCCGCCAGGAGCTCGGCTGCGCGGTGCTGATGGTCAGCCATGAGCTGCATGTGGTGATGGCGGCCTCCGACCGGGTGATCTGCCTCAACGGCCATGTCTGCTGCGAAGGCGCGCCGGAGCATGTCGCCACCGCCCCGGAATACCGCGCCCTGTTCGGCACCGGCACCCAAGGCGCGCTGGCACTCTACCGGCATGAGCACAACCACAGCCACGATCACGACTGCACCCGCAATCATGATGACGGGCATCATCACGAGGCGGCCGAATGACCCTGCTTGACGATTTCCTGATCCGCGCCGCGCTGGCGGGCATCGGTGTTGCCCTGGCTGCCGCGCCTTTGGGCTGTTTCGTGGTCTGGCGGCGGATGGCCTACTTCGGCGACGCCACCGCCCATGCCTCGATCCTGGGCGTGGCGCTGGCGCTCAGCTTTGATGTCTCGGTGTTCGCCGGGGTTCTGGCCACGGCGCTGGCGATGGCCACAACCGTTTCGGCGCTGGCCGGGCGCGGATATGCGATGGACACGCTGCTGGGGGTTTTGGCGCATTCCTCCCTCGCCTTCGGCCTGGTCGCCGTCTCCTTTCTGCAAGGGGTGCGGATCGACCTGATGGCCTATCTGTTCGGGGACATCCTGGCGGTGGGCCGCGCGGACCTGGCCGTGATCTGGGGGGGCGCCGCACTTGTGCTGGGGCTGTTGTGGTGGCGCTGGTCGGCCTTGCTGACCGCGACGCTGAACCCGGACCTGGCCCATGCCGCCGGCATTGATCCGCGGCGCGAGCAGATGGTGCTGACCATTGCGCTGGCGCTGGTGGTTGCGGTGGCGATCAAGGTGGTGGGGGTGCTGCTGATTGCGGCGATGCTGCTGATCCCGGCTGCGGCCGCCCGCCCCTTTGCCGCGACGCCAGAGCGGATGGCCGCAATTGCCGCGCTGCTGGGCATGCTTGCAGCCGTCGGCGGCCTGCAGCTGGCATTTGCGCTGGACACACCCGCCGGACCCAGCATTGTCTGCCTGGCCGCAGCGCTGTTTGCCGCCTCCAGCCTGGCCGGACTGCTGCTGCAGCACCGGCGGGGCTGACACCGCCGGCACCGTCAGCACTTGCCCTGCTGAAAGAGAACGCCGCCGCCTGTCAGACAGGCCGCGGCCGGGTCAGCTGCCGGTCTGCTGCAGATCCGGGGTGCCTGCCCATTTGCTGATGGCCTCGGTCAGCGCCTTCTTGTTGATCGGCTTGCTCAGAAAGTCGTCCATCCCCGCCTGCAGGCATTTCTCCCGGTGGGTCTGCAGCGCATTGGCCGTCAGCGCCACGATCGGGCATTTGCGGCTGCCGGTCTCTGCCTCGATCCGGCGCATTTCGGCAGTGGCTTCGATCCCGTCCATTTCCGGCATCATCATGTCCATCAGCACGATATCCGGCCGTTCGGCCCGGAAGCGGTCAACCGCCTCGGCGCCGTTGCCGGCAATGCTGATCTCCAGCGGCGCATCTTTCAGCATCTTGGTGACAACCATCTGGTTGGTGCGGTTGTCCTCCGCCAGCAGCACCTTCAGCAGCCGTCCTTCCGGCCGCAGTTCCGCGTCTGCCCCGGCGGCTTCCGCCGGTTTTTGCGCCGGCCTGCTCAGCAGCCTGCCCATCACCTGGCGCAGCTGCACCGCCCGCACCGGCTTGAGCGCAAACTCGCAGGCGCCAAGGGTCTCGCAGTCAGCCCGGCACAGGGCGTTTTCAACCGAAGAGAGGATGATCAGCGGCACGGTTTCAAAGCCCGGCATCGCCCGAATTCTGGCCGCCAGCTCATGCCCGTCCATTCCAGGCATCTGGTAATCCAGCAAAATCACATCGAACCGCCGCCCGTCCAGCTGCGCGTCCGACAGGACTTCCAGCCCTTCATGCGCCGACGCCGCCTGCGTGCAGGTGACACCCCAGGTGTTCAGCCGCTCCGACAGGATCACCCGGTTCAACTCCAGGTCATCGACCAGCAGCACGCTGAGCCCGGCAAAGCTGCGCCCGCTGCTGTCCTGCCCCGGCACGGTCTTGTCAGAAGCCCGCAGCGGGATCCGGATGGTGAAGACGGAGCCCTTGCCCGGGTCCGACTGCACCTCCACCGAGCCGCCCATCAGCTCCAGCAGCCGCGCCGAGATCGCCAGCCCCAGGCCGGTGCCTTCGAAATTTCGGGTGGCCGCATTGTCGGCCTGCTCGAAGGCGCGGAAGATCCGGCCGATCCGGTCCTGCTCGATGCCGATCCCGGTATCGCAGACCTTCAGCGTCACCATATGGCTGCCGTCCGGCTGCCGCCGGCCGGTCACTTCGATATAGACATAGCCTTCGCCAGTGAACTTGACCGCATTGCCCGCAACGTTGGTGATCACCTGGCGGATCCGCCCGGCGTCGCCCTCGAACAATTCCGGCAGCGCCGGATCATAGCGCAGGGTGACCTCCACCCCCTTCTCTGCCGCCTTGGGCGAGAGCAGGGTCACCACATCCTCGACCGCGGTCTGCAGATTGAACGGCGCGCAGCTGAGTTCCAGCTTGCCGGCCTCGATCTTGGAGAAGTTGAGGATGTCGTTGATAATCGTCAGCAGCGCCGAACCGGATTTGCCGATGGTTTCCGCATACATCCGCTGGTCGTCGTCCAGCTTGGTTTCCTGCAGCAGCTCCGCCATGCCGATCACCCCGTTCATCGGGGTGCGGATCTCGTGGCTCATATTGGCGAGGAATTCCGATTTGGCGCGGTTTGCGATATCCGCGGCCTCGCGCGCCTGCTCCATCGCAAACTCGCGCTCATCCCGCTCGGCAAAGGTTTCCTCCAGCACTCCGACAGAGAAATCCAGCGCCCGGAACTCGCGCGAGGCATACCACGGCAGCGGTTGCAGCGGGCTGCGCAGTCCGGCGATCGCATCCGACATCCGCTTGTGGATCATCTGCAGCGGGCGCAGCGCCAGCACATGCACCAGCAGCAGCACCAGCAGCGACAGCGCCAGCACCGGCACCACGGTCCAGATAATGATCTGGCGCACTTTTTGCTGCACCAGCGCCTGACCGTCGCGCGTCGACCACTTCACCAGCATGGTGCCGAAGGAGGCCCCCTCCAGCTCGATCGGCCGCTCATAAATCACATGGTTGTCGTCTTGCGGCGCGCCGGGCGCCTGCGCCGAAGCCAGCAGCTTGCCCGCCGGGCTGCGGATCTGGATCGAAACGATCTGAGGCTTGCGGGCCACTGCCTCGTGAAGGCCGGTTTCCAGCACCGGCACATCCTCCACGATGATCGCTTCCAGCATCAGCCCGCTCAGCAGCGACACCGTCAGGTCCGCCTGCTCGGTGAGCTGCTGTTCCAGCCGCTGCACCTCCTGGCGCTGTGCCAGGTTGCCGACCGCAAAGCCAACCGCCGAGGCGGCCAGCAGCAGCGACAGCACGATCTGAAAAAGGATGCCCGTTCGTTTCATGTCTTTTATGCGGCGCCTTTAGAATGCCAGGCTGCGCTCCATGGCCCGGCGGATAATGTCATAATCCTGATCGGCCCCCAGCAGGAACCCGTTCTTTGAAATCCGGCGGACAATTTCCTCGTTTTCCGAGGACAGCATCACACTGCGCATCGCCTGCAGCACGTTCTCCGGCATCTGCGATGACGCCAGCCAGGGCTTGGTTACATTGTCAAACGAGGCCAGCACCCGAATCGGCACCCCCTTGGCGACCAGTTTTTTATATGTGCTTTCCTTGAGGGCCCCTGCGGAGTATCTGCCCGCGCCCACGGCCTCGCCCACCAGATCGTGGCGGCCGAGATAAGCGAATTCATACAAATCGGCGCTGCTGATGCCGGCATCCAGCAGATATTCCTGAGCCAGGTAGCGGCCGATGGTCGACAGCTCATCACCGAAAGCAAAGCTGAGGCCGGCCAGGTCCTCCACCGTCTGCACGCTGCTGTCCTGGTGCACCACGATCACCCCCTTGAACCGCTTGCCGCCGTTCTTGGATTCCATCGCGACGATCCGGACGCCGGGGTTTTCCCTCATCACATGCACATAAGACGCCGGGCCGAAACGGGCGAAATCCACCTCGCCGCTGGCCAGCTGGCGGATCCCCTCGCCGTACTCCTTGGCGATCTTCAGCCGGATCGACACCGGCTCGCCCAGCTCTTCGCTCATACGGCCGGACAGGAAGGACAGGAACGGCTGGTACTTTTTAACCGTTGCAGTAGGTTTATCCGCCGCATAAGTGCCAAAAACCAGTTCAATCCCGGCCTGGCCCGGCCCCGGAAACCCAGCCGCAAGGCACGCGGACAGGGCAGCGGCCGGTGCCGCCGCCCGGAGCTGCCTCAGGAAAAGCTTAATGATACCAATGGTCCACTCAAACAACTTCACGGCTTTAGCCTCCTGACTGACATCGGCTGGCACAGCGGGCGGGCCTTTTCCCTTCGTTACATGCCACATGGTTAAGAATACAATGTTAACGCACGTCCAATTCGTGGAAAAATTTTGCGGTTCTTTTATTCTCCATCCTCTATATTAACGGTTCAGTAAGGTTTTCGTAATCTTTTAGGCAAATTCGCCACAATTTAGAATGCCCGCTCGAACTGGCTTAACAGGAAACGCCGTGAAGAATACCACTTTGCCCCACACAACCTCAGGGTTCCGCCAACGCTCAGTGCAAATTACTGTGCTAGCTGCACTTTTCTCGTCAGCCCCGGTTGCTGCCCTGGCCATCCCCTCGCCAGAGCTGGTGATTGGCTCGGTGTCTTCGCTATCGCAGGTTCTGGCTGTTGGAATTGCCATGATATCCGGCCTCGGCGCTGTTGTTGCGGCAAAACTGGGTTTTACCCCCAAGCCGGGCGGTTCTCCGCGGCGATACCCGGTCAAGCTGATTTCCGTGCTGGTTCTGGCGGCCATGGCGCTGGCGGCTGGTAACTACTGGCAGTATTCCTCGCATGCGCAGGCGGAACTGGCAAGACTGCAGGCCACCCTGACCCGGCCGGCGCAGTTTGACGGCACCACCATCAAGGACGCGACCCTCAAGGAGACCAGCTTCTCCAAGCAGGAGGATCACCCGCTGGCGATGAGCACAACCGATGCCGCCGCGGCGCTGGAGGACGGCTCCACCCTGTTCTACGACATCCGTGAAACCGGCGAGAACGCCATGGGTACCCTGCCCGGCGCCACCCATATCCGCTTCCCGGACTTTTTGGAGACGCGCCCGGTGCAGCCGGGCCAGAAGGTTGTGCTGTTCTGCCACAACGGCAACCGCTCCTCGGAAACCTGCGCCAAGCTGGCAGCCATGGGCATCGACTGCAGCTTCATCGCCGGCGGCATCGAAAAGTGGATCGTCGAGGGCCGCGAGTTCTCAGACAAGGACGTGCAATCCCTCTCCGACCTGCGCGCAATCCCGGAATACCCGGGCAAGGACGTGCTGCTGAGCACCGCCGATTTTGAGCAGCTGCTGACCACCGAGGACCTGCAGATCGTCGACACCCGCTACCCGGGCGACTTCGCATCCGGCCACCTGCCCGGCGCCGTCAACATCCCGATCCGCAAGATGACCACCGCGGACCTGATGGCGCGCATTGCGGAACTCGACCCCAACAAACCCACAATCGCTGCCTGCTACGACCGCCGCAGCTGCTTCATGAGCCAGGTGCTGGGGCTGGAGCTGTCGCAGCAGGGCATCGACTTCCGCGGCCGCTATACCCTGCCGTGGGAATACTTCGTCGCGCCCAAGCCGAAGCCGCATGTGCAGGCGTGGCTGGCCGACCAGCAGACCGGCCTGTGGGACAAGGCGATTTCGGCGCTGGCAGCCGCCCTGCTGTGGGTGCATGAGCGCAGCCATATCCTGCTGGGTCTCTTGGCGCTGTCGGTCGTGACCCGCCTTCTGGTGCTGCCGGTGGCGCTGAAGTCCGAACGCGATCAGATCATCACCAATGAGACCGCGGATGAGATGAAGGCGCTGAAGGAAAAACTGGCGCACGATCCCGTGCGTAAGGCACGCGCGGTGCAGGCGTTCTATAAGGACAAGGGCCTGACCCCGATGAAGAACCTCACCGCGCTTCTGTTCCTGCCGGTGATGATGCTGGGCGTCTCCGCCGCACAAGAGGCCAGCGCCTCGCTGCAAACCCCGTTCTTGTGGATGGCCGACCTTGGCGCGCCCGATCCGCTGTTCATCCTGCCGGTGCTGTTCTGTGCGCTCGCCGCCGTCTACCTGTTGTGGGCCGTGGCCAAGACCAAGCGTCAGAAACTCCTGTGGATGGTGCTGGGCATGCCTGCGCTCTTTGCTATGGTCTTCACGCTGACAGCGGCGGCCAATGCCTATCTCTGCTTCAGCCTGACGCTGCTGCTGGTGCAGCGCGCCTATGTCACCGGCATGCACCGCAAACTGGGCGAAGCCTTTGCCCTGCGCGCCCACAAGCGCCGCCTTGCCAAGCTGCCGCGCGGCGTGATCCCGATGGGTTACACCGAGGAGCTGGAGCACGCCGGCAACAAGGCCCTGCGCCTGTCGATCCTGCGCAACGCAGGCCTGCCGGTCCCGGGCGGGGTGATCGTGCGCTCTGACGCGATCCACGACTACCGCGAGATGTCTGACGCCAAAAAAGACGCCTTTGCGGCGAAGGTCTTTGCCCTTGCAGGCGGCAAACCGGTTGCCGTGCGCTCCTCCGCCAGCAACGAGGACGGCCACGACCAAAGCTTTGCCGGCGTCTTTGAATCGGTATTGGACGTGACTGCAGACACCATGCGCGCAGCACTTGACGAAGTTGTAACCAGCTTCTCGTCCGAACGCGCCGCCAGCTACTCCGGCGAGGGCGACAGCACCGATCAGGGCAACATCGTGGTGCAGGAAATGGTGCAGGCGGAATACGCCGGCGTCCTGTTCACCCAGGACCCGATGGCCCCCGGCATGGCGATGATCGAATGGGTCGAGGGCTGCGGCGAGGATCTGGTGTCGGGCCGCGTCACCCCGACCTCCCTGCGCTTTGGCCGCTACACCGGACTGCCCGCGGATGCAGATCAGGACCAGACCCTGGACATGGCGCCGCTGCTGGCGCTTGGCAAACAGATCGAGGACACCTTCGGCTGCCCGCAGGACGTGGAATGGGCCTATGCCAACGGCCAGTTCCAGATCGTGCAAAGCCGCGACATCACCACGCTGTCGCTTGGCACCGAGCAGGAGCAGACCCGTCTGGCCGAATGGCGCGATCTCTTGGACCGCTATGCGGACGCCGACCCGGATCAGGCCATTCTGGAACAGGACGAAATGTCCGAGGTCCTGCCCCGCCCCACCCCGCTCTCCTTCTCGCTGATGAGCGAGCTGTGGGCGCCGGGCGGCAGTGTTGATCTGGCCTGCCGCGAGCTGGGCGTGCCCTATGGCCTGCCGGAGGGGCGCGACGGCCATCTGGTCAATCTGTTCGGCAAGACCTACGTCGATGTGGCGCTGAAACAGGGCATGACCCTGAAACTCAGCGCTGCCAAGGCCAAGCAGCTGCGCAAACAGGCGCATCCGATGATCACCCGCTTCCGCGGCGAGGTGATGCCGGAGCTGAAGAACAAGCTGGCGATCTGGCAGGCGGTGGATTACGCCGCCCTGCCCCAGGACAAGCTCTTGGAGGCGATTTCCACCCTCAAGGACATGTTCATCCGCGAAGTCTACCTTGAGGCGGAGAAGATCAACATCCTGGCAGGATTCACCATGGGCGAGGCCGGCACGGCAGCGGCCGGCGACCCCGCCCTGCGCGCGCACCTCATGCACGCGGAACTGCCCAATGCACCCTCCAGCCTGCTGGCCTCCTGCACGGGCAAGGATGCCCAGGCCCGCGCCCTGCACCTGATGGGCCATCGCTCGATCTTCGATTACGAGCTGTCCTCGCCCCGCTACAGGGAGGCGCCGGCATTACTGAACTCCCTGCTCGGCAGTTCGGTGGAGCCGATCGGGTCCGTTCCGGTCCCGGCCAACCTGCCGGATGAGCTGGACGACACCATCGGCATCGCCATCGCCTACCAGGACCTCAAGGAACAGGCCAAGCACGAGGCCCTGCGCGTCGTCGCCGAACTGCGCCGCGCTCTGCTGGCACTGGGCCAGAACAGCGGGCTGGAGGATCTGGTGTTCAGCCTCACGTTTGACGAGCTGCTGTCCGGCGACTGGTCCGCACCTGCTCAGCTGCGCGCGCTGGCAGAAGCCCGCGCCGCCAAGGAGGAGCTGCGCAAGAAATCCGCGCCGACGGACGTCACACTCACCCTGCGCGACTGCGAACTGCTGTCGCTCGGCGCCCAGGCCCAGGCGGGCGATGGCACCATGGGCGGCACTTGCGTCGCGGGCAGCGGCAGCGCCACCGCCCGGGTGTTCTGGATGGAGGACGACAGCTGCATCGACCCCGCGGCCTTTGCCGACTTCCAGGACGGCGACATCCTGGTCTGCCGCATGGTCAACCCGGCCTGGCTGCCCTACGTCCAGCGTTCCGGCGCAGTGCTGTCCGAGGTCGGCGGCTGGCTCAGCCACATGGCCATCGTCGCCCGCGAAAAAGACGTGCTGATGCTGGTTGCCTGCAAGGGTCTCGACAGCCTGAGCCACGGCGAGCAGGTGACCGTCAGCGAAGACGGCACCATCCAGCCGCTTGAGGAAAAAGGCCTCAAGGTGGTTTCCGCCTGATCCAGCGGGACAGGAACAACAAACAAAGGCCCGCAGCATTTGGCTGCGGGCTTTTTGCGTAGGGCGGGCGATCTCCCCGCCATGTCCCCTCCCCTTGCGCTCTTGGCAAAGATTGCCATATCCTGTCCCAGCGAAAGGAACCCGCCCATGGCCACAATGAACGTCTCCCTGCCGGACCAGATGAAGGACTGGGTCGAGGAACAGGCCCGCACCGGCACCTATGCCAATTCCAGCGACTATGTCCGCGACCTGATCCGCCGCGATCAGGCCCGCGCGGCGGCCATCGCAGAGCTGCAATCCGCCATCGACGCGGGCCTTACCAGCGGCCCGGCTGAGGCGCTGAGCGCGCAGGACTTCAAGGCCGCCATGCGCCGCAATGGCTGAGCCGCGCTGGCGGATCCGCCCCGCCGCCCGCGCCGACCTTGCCGCAATCTGGCGCTATGGGCTGGAAACCTGGGGCGAGACACAGGCGGACGCCTATGCCGACAACCTGTTTGCCCTGTTCGACCTGCTGGCGGATTTCCCCGAAATGGCCCGCGAACGCCCCGAATTCACGCCTCCGGTCCGCATCCACCCCACCGGCGCGCATCTGGTGATCTACCGGGTGGAAGCAGGCCGCCCCGATATCATACGCATCCTGCATGCCCGCCAGGATCTGATGGCGTTCCTCTCGGAATAACACCCGTTCTGCCCTTGCCATTTTCCGCACATATGCTCTGATGCGGCGCATGGACCCGCATCTCGACCCCCGGAAAACCGCCCGGCTGATCCAGCATCTGAAGGACCGGATGGACACCCTGCCGCCCAAGTTGAAAACGGCAGCGAAATACGTGATCGACAACCCCGGCGACTTCGGCCTCGACACCGTCCGCACCTCGGCCAGGAAAACCGGCATTAGCGCCAATGGCTTTGTCCGCCTTGCGCAGCATTTGGGCTATGACACGTTTGAGGCCTTCCGCGCCCCTTTCCGCGCTGCGCTGACAACCACGCACGAGGCGGATCTTGGCCAGGACTGGCTCGACCGCATGAGCACCGAAAGCCCCGCTGGCGCGCTGCAGGCAGCGGCAGCGCGCAACCAGATCAACATCACCTCCCGCTCCCTGCGGCTGATGACCGCCGAGCGGACGCAAGCCATCGTGGACACGCTCACTTCCGCCCGCCGCAGCTATGTCACCGCCACCCGCTCCTCCTACGCGCTGGCCTACTACTTCCATTACGTCGGCCGCATGGCCCTGCCGGGGCTGGAGCTGGTGCCGCGCCACATGGGCGCCGCTCTCGATGACCTGCTGGACATCGGACCAGAGGACTGCCTGATCGCCGTCACTTTCGCCCCCTACTCCGCCGGCACCATCCAGGCGCTGCGGCTGGCGGGCGAGCGCGGCGCATCGGTGATCCTGATCTCCGACAGCGAGGTGATTGCCCCCGGCATCCGCACCGATCACGTGCTGGCGGTGGCGGCCAACTCGCTGCACCCCTTCGGCGCCATCGGCGGCGCGATGGCGGTGCTGGAATGCCTGCTCACCCATCTGATCGCGGCAGGCGGCGAAGACGCCCGGCGAAGGATCGAGGCCTATGACGCCCTGCGCCAGGACAGCGGCGCCTACTGGAGCGGCCCGAAACTGCCGCGGGTGGGGGGCTGACCCCCCTGCCCCGTGTCCTCAGACGTCCCCGTCAATGAACGGGTTCTGCGCCTCATACTCGTCCCGAGTGGTTCGCGTGTGATCCCCTTCAAGACGCACCGACGCCATCGCCCTGTCAGCATAGATCTCTGACCGCAGCGGCCAGTCCTGTGCCTCATCAAACAGCCCCGGCATCAAGTCAAAGGGGCTGCCTTCCTCATCCACGTCCCGCATCCACAGATGCGATCCGCAAGTGCTGCAAAACGCCCGCTCAGCAAAAGCAGAGGATTGATAGCGCGCCACCGGCCCCTCGACCGTCACCGCCTCCGCATCGGCCTCGAAACACAGGAACAGCCCGCCGCTCCAGCGCTGGCACATGCGGCAGTGGCATGCCCCGGGGCGCGGATCATGCGCGCCCTCAACACGGATTTTCACAGCGCCGCACAGGCAGCGCCCTTCCAGAACATCGCTCATGACGAACCTCCTCAGCGGCACGGAGAAGATACAGCAATTCGGGCCTGTGCGGCAGCCTTCCCGGTTAGAGCCGCAAGTCCGCCTCCTCCGGCGCCAGCACGTACTTCAGGTCATAGACCACCGCGCCTTCGGCCCCCAAGGCACGGATCGCCGCGGCCCCCATCTCCCGGAACTCCGAATGCGCCACCGCCAGCACAATCCCCGCATAGGCGCCCTGCCCCGGCGCCGGCACCAGCGGAATGCCGTATTCCTCCCGCGCTTCCTCCGGATCGGCATGGGGGTCATAGACATCGACCAAGGCCCCGTACTGCTGCAACTCGCGCACCACGTCGATCACCCGCGTGTTGCGCAGGTCCGGGCAGTTCTCCTTGAAGGTCAGCCCCATCACCAACACCCTTGCACCCGCCACCGGCAACCCGCGTTTCAGCATCGCCTTGACCATTTCGCCCGCAACATAGGCGCCCATGCCGTCATTCAGGCGGCGGCCCGCCAGCAGGATCTCCGGGTGATAGCCCAGCTGCTCCGCCTTGTGAGTCAGGTAATAAGGGTCCACCCCGATGCAATGCCCGCCGACCAGACCGGGGCGGAACGGCAGGAAATTCCATTTGGTGCCAGCAGCTTCCAGAACCGCCTGGGTGTCGATCCCCATCTTGTTGAAAATCTTGGCCAGCTCATTCACCAGCGCGATGTTGATGTCCCGCTGGCTGTTCTCGATCACCTTGGCGGCCTCCGCCACCCGGATGCTGGCGGCCTTGTGGGTGCCTGCGGCCACCACCTCGCGGTAGAGAGCATCGACCCGCTCCGCGACCTCTGGCGTGGAGCCGGAGGTCACCTTCACCACATCCTTCAGCCGCCGTTGCTTGTCGCCGGGGTTGATCCGCTCCGGGCTGTAGCCGGCAAAGAAATCCGTGTTGAAGGTCAGCCCCGACCGCGCCTCCAGCACCGGCACGCAGTCTTCCTCGGTGGCACCGGGATAGACGGTGGATTCATAGATCACCAGATCGCCCGGTTTCAGCACCCCGCCTACGATGGCCGAGGCCGCCAGCAGCGGGCTCAGATCCGGGCGGTGGCTGGCGTCCACCGGCGTCGGCACGGTGACGATATAGATCGAACAACCGGCAATCTCCGCCGGGTCCGACGTGAACTTGAGAAATTCCGCCGCCGCCAGCTCTTGCGGCTCCAGCTCGCGGGTGCGGTCCTCGCCCCGGCGCAGCTCCGCGATGCGGCCCGGATCTATGTCAAACCCGATGACCTCCCGGTGCTGCCCGAACGCCGCCGCCAGCGGCAGCCCCACATAGCCAAGGCCGATGATACAGATCCTGTCCTGCGCGCCGCTCATTCCGGGCTGCTCCTTGTTCCGCGGGACTGTTCAAGCCGAGCCCCCTGCCCGCCCACATAAGCCCCTGCCCCCAAGGGGTTCAACCATATGGGCAAAGTTTCGGCCTCACGCCTCCACAACAATCGCGGAGACCGCGCCGTCCACGTCGCGGCAGGCGGCCAGCAGCCGCGGCATCAGATGCGACATGACATAATTCGCATGAAACCGGCTTGGCGCCTTCAGCACCAGACGGCCGCCGGCCCGGCCGGCCCGCTCCAGCCCCTGCACCCAGGACGCATAATTCGCCGGGTCCTCCGCATGCAGCACCGCCTTGGCCAGACTCCACTCGCTGCCGTCCGAGACATCCGGCGCTGGCGCCGCAGCCCCGGGGCGCAAGGGCACCACGTTCGGCGCAGGTTCGTCCGCGCCTTGCATCCGGTGCTCAAAGTCCGGGCCCACCGCCCCCCAGCGCTCCTGGGTGTCCGCCAGCAGCCGCTCCAGATCAATGCCGTATTCGGTGACCCGCCCGCGGGCGCCCTGGCGTTTCACCACCAGCCAGCCCATGCCGCGCAGCTTGGCCATCTCGCGCTTCACCGTGCGCTCATCGACATCCCACAGCCGGGCAATCTCGCGCTGGCCCACCGCCAGCTCATCGCGCTGCCAGTTGTAGCGCGCGGTCATCAGTGTCATGAACCGCAGCACCAGCTTCTGCGCCCCCTTGCCCTGGCCAAGCGCATAAGCCCCCATCGCCGTGAGGATATCGTACTTCAGCGCAGAGGCGTTGCGCCCCGCAGGCCGTTTGGCAAGCATTGCTGCCCCCGTTTCTCCCTCCCTGGCCTCTTGGCCGGGATATGCTGCCTCAAGTGTTCCCAGCCCGTTTGCTGAGAAATGCGTTGGCCGGTTTAGCTCCAAACTCAACGCTATTCGTTTGTTGTACCCGATTTGCGTCCGGAATTCCGATTCTGTCAAGCGCTGGCGGGAATTGAATTCAACCCTAATCCCTTTTTCGAAAGAAAAATTGGTATCAATGGTATTGGGGGACATCCAAGGTGACCCCTATTCGAGCAGAAATGTCCCCCAATCTGCTGTATCCGGCTCTAGGGTGTCCCCCTAAATCTGGCGTCAGAACCCCAGAAAAAACCAGTGAAACGAATCGCTTGGCGTCAGCCTTCCGAATCGCCCCGGCCCTTATTTCACGGGGCCTTCCGCAAATGTGTCCCCGCGGGGACAGGACGCTCTTTGTGACCATATTAGCTTTTGCGTTTTTTGCAAATTCGGCGTAAATGGATATTGAGGCTGAATTAGCGTCCGCGAAAAGGGACGCTGTCAAAAACAACACCGTGTGAGGCTAAGGAGCAGTGATGTTTACACACGAAGACCTGTCCAAGATGCAGGCCCAATCCCTGAAGATGCAAAGCTGGATCCGCCAGCAGACCTTCTCCCCCGAAATGGAAAAGACCCTGCGCCGGTTCTCCTCCTGGGAAGTGGCGGAGCTGATCTTCCGCGTCAACCAGTCGACCCTGCGGGGACGGCTGTCGGCGGATCCTTCCCTGCCCCAGGGCCATGTTGAGGAGGACGGCCGCCAGCGCTGGTATTCGCTGGAGGAGATCAACGAGCTGCGCCGCCGCATCAAGATCAACCGCAAATCCCTGCTGCCCAAGCGCCCCGCGGGGAAACGGGCGCTGCGGGTGGCGATCTCCAACTTCAAGGGCGGCGCCGGCAAATCCACCGTTGCCCTGCATTTCGCCCATGCCGCGGCGCTGGACGGCTACCGGGTGCTGTGCGTCGACTTCGACCCGCAGGCGACGCTGTCCCACTCCATGGGCCTCAGCGACGTGACCGAGGATTACACCGTCTGGGGCATCATGGCCCGCGACCTGGTGCGCGAGACGGAGCGGATGAACGCGGTCACGCAGGGCGCCGAGTCCGGCACCGCCCTGCCCCAGCGCCAGCTGCCCGACGCGATCACCGGCATGGGGCTGCAGGATCTGCGGGTCAGCGATTTCGTCAAGCCGACCAGCTGGCCGACCATCGACATCATTCCTTCCTGCGCCAACGCGGCCTTTGTGGAATTCGCCTCCGCCCAATACCGGCACCTGAACCCGGAATGGTCGTTCTTCGCCGCCGTGTCCCGCTATCTCGACCAGCTGCCGGCCGAGGACTACGACCTGATGATTTTCGACTGCCCGCCCGCCATTGGCTACCAGTCGATGAACGCGGTCTTTGCCGCCGACATGCTCTATATCCCTTCCGGCCCCGGCTACTGGGAATATGACTCCACTACGTCCTTCATCGGCCAGCTGTCTGAGGCGCTGGAAGATTTGTCGGCCTTTAACGGCGTTGTCCCCGCGGGGACATTTGCCCTGCCCAAGGTGTTCCAGGACGTCCGCTTCCTCCTGACCCGTTACGAAAGCGGTAACGATTTGCACCGTGCGATGCGTTCGGCATTTATGAAGGTGTTCGAGGGTAGAATGACCGAGCACCCGATCGAGATGACCCGCGCAGTCGAGCAATCGGGCCGCTTCCTGAGTTCTATCTATGAAATCGATTACCGGGACATGACACGCGAAACCTGGCGCCGTGCGCGGGCGTCGTTTGATCAGGCCTATGATGAATTCAAGGCATACGCGCTGGAAGCCTGGGAAAATCTGGAGGATGAGGCATGAGCAAACGCAGAGTCTTCGACATCGACTTCCCGACTGAACCAAACGACCCCTCCGAACCAAAGATGCCCCTCGCGGAGACCGCCGTCCAGAAGCCGGACCAACGGATGCGCAAACCGTCTGAAGCGCGCCGCGGGCCGATGGCCACCGCGATCTCCGAGAACGCCGATGCGTTGCGCAGCCGGGCTGAGGCCGAGAAGAAAATCCGCGATGAAAACGACCGGCTGGCGCATGAATTCGTGCGGCTGAAGAAGCTGGGCCTGGTGGTCGACCGGATCCCCGTTGGACGGATTGGCGCGACCAAGCTGATCCGCGACCGGCGCGAGGGGCGTGATCCGGACCTGGACGAACTGAAGGCCTCGATCAAATCCATCGGCCTGTCGAACCCGATCCGGGTCGAGGAAAACGAAGACGGCACCTATGAGCTGATCCAGGGCTACCGCCGTCTGCGCGCCTATGTGGAGTTGCTCCGGGAAACAGAGGATGAGGCTTATGAGCATATCCCCGCGGGGCTGGTGGCCAAGGGCGACTCGCTGCAGAGCCTGTACCGCCGGATGGTGGACGAGAACCTGGTGCGCCGCGACATTTCATTCGCCGAAATGGCCCAGCTGGCGCTGAGCTATACGCAGGACGAGGGCACCGGGGCGAAGTCACTGGAGGATGCGGTCAGCGACCTTTACGCCTCTGCGGGCCGTCAGAAGAAGATCTATATCCGCCATTTCGCCCAGCTGCTGGGCGCGGTGGGTGATCTGCTGAAGTTCCCGGAGGCGATCCCGCGCGCGCTGGGTCTGGAGCTGCGGAAACGGCTGGAGACTGACGCGGCCAGCATTCCGGAGCTGCGGGAGGCGCTGACGCAGGCGCGCGCCGAAACGGAAGAGGCGGAGCTGACCGTGCTGCGCGGTTTCGCTGAGGGCAAGCGCAAGCCCGCGCCCCGCAGCGCCGCAGCACCGCGCGCAGGCATCGCCAAGACCACCCTGCGCTGCACTGTCCCCGCGGGGACAGTCCGCTGCCAGGCGCGCGACGGCAAGATCGAGATGGCGATGGAGCGCGACTTCTCGGAGATCGACCGGCACAAGCTGGAAGACGCCATTGCGGCTTTCTTTGCCGCCTTGGAAGAACAAGACTGACCC
>NZ_JBQKUH010000049.1:0-33033 GCF_054968485.1 Leisingera sp. G5_S3_59_S7 | reverse complement strand
CTCCCCCTTCCACGAAGGCGAACAGGAAATGCAGCACCGCGCCGGCAAGCGCGAGATGATGGAGACCTTTGGCCGCCGGGTGATCCGCTCCTTCATGCCGGACCAGCACCGGCTGTTTTATGCCCAGCTGCCGGTCCTGGCAGCGGGTGCCGTGGACAGCGAAGGCTGGCCCTGGGCAAGCCTGCTGGCCGGCCCGCCCGGTTTTGCCGCTTCGCCGGACCCGCAGCACCTGGATATCGCGCTGCAGCCGGATACCCGCGATCCGGTGCAGGCCGCGGTCCGCAAAGGCGCCGCGCTTGGGATGCTTGGGATCGAACTGCACAGCCGCCGCCGCAACCGGGTCAACGGCCGGGTGTCTGCCGCCGGACCTGATGGCTTTACGCTGCGGGTCGACCAGTCCTTCGGCAATTGCCCGCAATACATCCAGCTGCGCGGGCTGGAACCTGCAAAAGAACACGCCCCCGCTCAGCCTCAGCACTTCACAGATTTCGGCAGCAGCCACACCGCGCTGATCGCCGGGGCCGACATGTTCTTTGTCGCCAGCCACATCCCCGCCGCCAGCCGCCCGGAACGCGAAGGCGTCGATGTCTCGCACCGCGGCGGGCGGCCCGGCTTTGTCCGCATCGACGGCAACCGCCTGACCATCCCCGACTTCCCGGGCAACAACCACTTCAACACGCTGGGGAATTTCCTGCTGAACCCGCGCGCGGGCCTGGTGTTCCCGGATTTCACCACCGGCAGCCTGCTGCTGCTCACCGGCACTGTCGAGCTGCTGGACGAGACGCATCCGGAGGTCACCGCCTTCGACGGTGCTGAGCGCGGCTGGCGGTTCACCCTGCACAAGGGCACCTGGCTGGAAGGCATCCTGCCCCTGCGCGCCGAACGCGGTGCGTTTTCACCCAATACGCTGATGACCGGAACCTGGGCAGAGGCTGAGGCCCGCGCGCAGCTGGAACAGCAGCGCAGCACCTGGCGCCGCTACCGGGTGACCCGGACAGAGATGGAAAGCACCGTGATCCGATCCTTCTACCTGGAGCCGGAGGACGGCGGGCCGCTGCTGCCCTTTGAGGCCGGCCAGTTCCTGACCATCCGCATCACGCCGCCTGATGCACAAAAGCCGCTGGTGCGGACCTACACCGTGTCCTCCGCCCCCGGCGAGGGCCATTACCGCATCTCGGTCAAGCGCGAGGAGACCGGCACCGTGTCCCGCCACCTGCACGCCCATCTGCAAACGGGCGCGGTGATCGAGGCCAAGGCGCCCCGCGGCGGGTTCTTCCTCGACACCGCAGAGGACCGCCCCGCGGTCCTGATCGCCGGCGGGGTCGGCGTCACCCCGATGATCGCCATGGCGCGCCACGCCCTGCGCGAGGGGGTCCGCACCCGCCATCTGCGCCCGCTGACCATCCTGCACGCGGCCCGCACCCTGGGGGAGCGCGCCTTTGCCCGCGAGTTCCGCAGTCTTGAGCAGGCCTCCGGCGGCCAGATCCGCTATGTCTCGCTGATCAGCGCGCCCGCTGCGACGGACACGGCAGGCCGGGACTTCGATCTCACCGGACGGCTCACCGCAGACGTCCTGCAACAGGTGCTGCCGCCGGCGGACGCCGATATCTACCTCTGCGGCCCGGGCGGGTTCATGCAGGCGGCCTATGACGGGCTGCTGGGCCTTGGGGTCAAGGACGCTGACATCCATGCCGAGGCTTTCGGCCCCTCCGCGCTGAAACGCGCCACAGACACACCGAACCTCCAGGACGCTGTTCCCGAAGCAGACTCCGCCATCGTCCGCTTCAAAAAAACGGGCTTTGAACAGCCCTGGACCCCGGCGGACGGAACCCTTCTGGAACTGGCCGAACGCCACGGGCTGACGCCGGAGTTCAGCTGCCGTGCAGGCAATTGCGGCAGCTGCGCCACCCGGCTTCTCGCAGGCAAACTCGCCTACCGCACCCCGCCCTCCGCCGCGCCCGAGGACGGCAGCGCGCTGATCTGCTGCGCCGTTCCGGCAACGGGCACGATCGAGCTGGACCTCTGACCCTGTCCCGCGCCTGATACCGCCCCCGCAAGATTTCTCTGGACAAGACTGTCCAGGATAGCCGATGAATTGGACAATAATGTCCAAAGGGCGGATTCGGGGAGGCTCCCCGCTGACCCGGCGGTGTCAGACAGGGAGCAAAGCCATGAAGACGCACTATCGTGCCGTTGTCATCGGGGGCGGCGTTGTCGGCGCCTCTGTTCTTTATCACCTGACCAAATTCGGCTGGACCGACGTCTGCCTGATCGAACGCTCGGTGCTGACGGCAGGTTCCAGCTGGCACGCCGCGGGCGGCTTTCACGCGCTGAACGCGGACCCGAACATCGCCTCGCTGCAGGCCTATACCATCGACCTGTTGTCCGAGATCGAACAGGAATCCGGCCAGTCCGTCGGCATGCATATGACCGGCGGCATGACGCTGGCGGGCACACCCGACCGCTGGGAATGGCTGCAATCGGCTTACCGCACCTTCCAATCCATCGGCATCGACGACTGCCGCTTGATCACAGCGCAGGAAGCGGGCGAGCTGTGCCCGATCATGTCCACCGAGGGCATCCTCGGCGGCATGTGGGCCGACCGCGAAGGTTACGTTGACACCACCGGCACCGTCCACGCCTATACCGGGGCCGCCAGGAAACGCGGTGCGGAGGTGATAGAACACAACCGCGTGCTGGAGCTGCATCAGGTCGCGGGCGGCTGGCAGGTGGTGACCGAAAAGGGCACCATCCACGCCGAGCATGTGGTCAATGCCGCGGGCCTCTGGGCCAAGCAGGTGGGCCGCATGGCGGGCATCGAACTGGCGGTATCGCCGCTCAATCACCACTATCTGATCTCCGACACCATCCCCGAGCTGGAACAGCTCGATTTCGAGGTGCCGATGACCGTGGACCTGGAGGGCTTCACCTATATGCGGCAGGACCAGAAGGGAATCCTTCTGGGCATCTACGAGATCGACCACGAGCATTGGATGATGGACGGGGCCCCTTGGGAATACGGCTTCGAACTGCAGCAGGAAGACCCGGACCGCATCGAACGCGAACTCACCCTCGGCCTTGAACGCTACCCTGCGCTGCAAACCACTGGCGTCAAAACCTGGGTCAACGGCGCCTTCACCTTTGCGCCCGACGGCAACCCGCTGGTCGGCCCGGTGCGCGGCAAGCCCGGCTACTGGTGCGCCTGCGGCGTGATGGCGGGCTTCCTGCAGGGCGGCGGCGTTGGCAAGTCGCTGGCCGAATGGATGATCCACGGAGAGCCGGAGGCGGATGTCTTTGGCATGGATGTGGCCCGCTTCGGCGACTACGCCCAGAACAAGCGGTTCATCAAGGAAACCACCGGCCAGTTCTACACCCGCCGCTTCGTGATGACCTACCCGAATGAGCAATTGCCCGCAGGCCGCCCGCTGAGAAAGGCCCCCGCCTATGACGGCATGACCCGCGCAGGCTGCCGCTGGGGCGCCAGCTACGGGCTTGAAATCCCGCTCTATTTTGCGCCCTCGGAAGACTTCACCGAAACCCCGACCCTGAAACGCTCCAACGCCTTCGGCATCGTTGCGGACGAGTGCAAAGCGGTGCGCGAGGCTGTGGGCCTTTTGGACATCTCTGCCTTCTCCAGGTTCGAGGTCACGGGCACAGGCGCCGAGGCCTGGCTTGACCGTATCATGGCCTCAAAACTCCCCGCACCGGGCCGCGCCAAGCTGGCACCGATGCTGTCACCCGAAGGCCGCCTCAAGGGCGATCTGACCGTCTTCAACTGGGGCGATGGCAGCTGGTGGATCATGGGCAGCTACTACCTGCGCGAATGGCACCTGCGCTGGTTCCAGGACCACATGGGCGAGGGCGTCGGGGTGCGGGACGTGACCGATGCCGTCACCGGCTTCAGCCTCTCCGGGCCGAACAGCCGCAAGGTGCTGGAAAAACTGACAGACGGCCCCATCGCTGACCTGCCTTTCATGGGTTGCGGCACGTTCGACATCGGCATGCTGCGCCTCAAGGTCGGCCGCCTCTCGGTCGCGGGGGAACTGGGCTATGAGCTCCACTGCTCCGCCGCCGAACACATCACCCTGCGCGAAACCCTGCTGGAGGCTGGCGCGGACCTCGGCATCCGCGAGGTCGGCTTCAACGCGCTCCTGAGCCTGCGGCTGGAAAAGAGCTTTGGCATCTGGAGCGCCGAATTCACCCAAGGCTACACCGCCGCACAAACCGGCATGGACCGCTGGATCGACTGGGACAAGGACTTCATCGGCCGCGGCGCCGCGCTGAAGGAACGCGAGGCCGGCGGCCCGGCGCAGGTGCTGGTGACATTACAGGTGGACGCCACGGACGCCGACGCCAGCGGCTTTGAGCCGGTCTGGCAGGGCGATACCCGCGTCGGCTTTGTGACTTCCGGCGGCTATGGGCACACCGTGGGCAAATCGCTCGCCATGGCGATGGTGGACCGGGATGCAGCTGCGGAAGGCACCGAGCTGACCGTGCATATCGTCGGCCAGGAACTCGCCGCACGCGTGATTGCCCCCTCCCCATACGACCCCGTCGGCACGGCTATGCGGGTTTAACCCCATGTCCCTCCTGCATCAGTTCAACGCGCTCACCAGCCCGGAATTCAGGGCCGACCCTTATCCGGTTCTGGCCTTTATGCGGGAAGAACACCCGGTGTATCACCTGTCCCCGGGCCTGACTGACAGCTGGCACATCTTCCGCTACGAAGATGTGCGCCAGGTGCTGCTGTCGCCGGATGTCTTCTCTTCCGACCGCGGCCTGCAGGGCGGCGGCGACATGGCAGACGCCAACCTCAGCTTCCTGTTCAACAACATGATTTCCGCAAGCGGGGACAACCACCGCCGCCTGCGCATGATCGCCAACCGGGCCTTTATGGCCAAGGCGATCGAAGCCCTGCGCCCGGCAGTGCAGAAGGTGGTGAACAAACACATGGAGATCGCGCTGCAAACCGGGGATTTCGACCTGGTCGAGGATTTCGCCGCGCAAATCACCGTTGCCATGATCTGCGAGGTGCTGGGCCTGCCGCCCGAAGACATGGATCAGATCCGGCAATGGACCGCGGTGCTGGGCGACAACTCCGGCGCGGTCACCTGGCTGCCGGAGCTGGATCCGGCGCTGGCCGAGCGGGGGCGCTTGGCCGGAGAGGAGATGACTGCCTATTTCCGCGACTTCCTCTCGCGCCCCGGCTGGGGCGGCGAGGCACTGTTTGCCGCCTTCCGCAACGCCGGCCCGGAAGGCGAACAGCTCTCCGAAGCTGAATTGCTGTCGATGGCGATGCTGCTCTTGCTGGCGGGCAACGAGACCACAACCAACCTGATCACCAATTTCATGCGGCTGCTGGATGCTTTCCCGGTTCAGGCCGCCCGGCTGCGCGCGGACCCCGCCCTGGCCGATGGCGCGGTGGAGGAAACCCTGCGGATGCGCAACTCGATCCGCAATATCGACCGCTTTGCGCTGCAGGATGCGGAACTGCACGGCGTCACCATCCCCAAGGGCGCCCGCGTGGTGGTCTGGCTGACCGCCGCCAACCGCGACCCGGCGGTGTTTGATGACCCGGATGATTTCCAGCCGGACCGCAGCCCGAACCGGCACCTCGCCTTTGGCCAGGGAGCGCACATGTGCCTCGGTGCCGCGCTGGCGCGGATGGAAACCCGCATCGCCGCACACGCCATTCTCACCCGCACCAGCCGCGTTGAGCTGACCGCACCGCCGCAACTGGGCGTGAACGCGAATTTTGACAATGTGACGCGCCAGATGGTGCGCTTTCACCCAGCGGAGACCCCGGTATGACCCCTGAACCCTCTGCCCGGCGGCGCGGCCGTAAATCCGCTGCGGCCCAGGCCCCGAAACGCCAGGTGAACTACCGTCAGCTGAAGAACCCCTTTCCGCTGATGGAGGTTTTTCCGGCGCATCAGATCGCGGACATGCATGAAACCGCGCTGAACATACTGGAAGAGCTGGGCATGAAGGTGATGCTGCCGCAAGCGCGCCGGATTTATGCCAAGGGCGGCGCCCGCGTCGATGACGATGCGGAGATGGTCTATATCGGCCGCGATATGGTGGAGGCGGCACTGGCTACCGCCCCCCGCTCGATCACCTGCCGGGCAGGTGCGCGGGCGCGCGACATCACGCTGGAGCTGGGCAGCCTGGTGTTCCAGGCGGGTGCAGGCGCCCCCAATGCCACCGATCTGGAGCGCGGCCGCCGCCCCGGCTCAGCCCGGGATTACCTGGAATACCTGCAGCTTACCCATCACTTTGACGTCTTTCACATGATCTCCCCCCAAGTGGAGCCGCAGGACGTGCCGGTGCACCTGCGCCATTACTTCACCACCGAGGCGCAGATGACCCGGACGGACAAGTTCCCCTTCATCTTCTCGCGCGGCACGCCGCAGGTGATGGACTGTTTCGAGATGATCCGCGACTTCCGCGGGCTGACAGATGCGGAATTCATGGCGGAACCGCGCTGCTATACCATCATCAACACCAACAGCCCGCGCACGCTGGACATTCCGATGGCGCAAGGTCTGATCGACTTTGCCCGCCACGGGCAGGTTTCGATTGTCACCCCCTTCACACTGATGGGCGCAATGGCGCCGATCACGGTTGCCGGGGCCATCACCCTCAGCCATGCCGAGGTTCTGGCCGCCATCACCCTGACCCAGCTTGCCAAGCCCGGCGCGCCGGTGTGTTACGGCACCTTCACCTCCAACGTGGACATGAAATCCGGCGCGCCGGCCTTTGGCACGCCTGCGCATTTCCAGGCCTCGCTGGCGGCAGGCCAGCTGGCGCGCTTCCTCGGCCTGCCTTGGCGGTCCGCCGCAGGGTCGGCCTCGAATTGCAACGACGTGCAGGCCGCCAATGAAAACCAGATGGGCCTCTGGGGCTGCCTGATGGCGGGCGCCACCGTGATCATCCACGCGGCCGGCTGGCTGGAGGGCGGGTTGTCGGTCTCTTACGAAAAACTGATCACCGACGCCGAGGTTCTCAACATGATCGCCGAACTCTGTGCAGGCGCCCAGGCGGGGACGGAGGAAATCGGCTACGCCAGCGCGCTGTCGCAAGTGGAGCCGCAGGGGCATTTCTTTGCCGCGCCCCAGACGATGGAACGCTACAGCACAGCGTTCTACCAGCCGGTTGTGCATGACTACGCCAATTTCGGCACCTGGACCGATCGCGGCAGCCTGGATGCCAACAGCCGCGCCACCCGGGTCTGGAAGGACATCCTGGCCCATGATAACCGGCCCCAAACAGATGAAACCCGCGCTGAAGCGCTGCAAGCCTTCATCGCCAAACGCACCGCCGAGGGCGGCGCACCGCCGGAGAGCTGACATGGCCAGACGCGCCGCCCCCGTGCTGCACCGGGACAACCCGGACAAGGAACCGCTCAGCGGCCACGTGAAAGTCACCCCCGAGGACTGGCTGAACGTGGCCCGCGATCTTCTGGTCAGCGACGGGGTGGCGGGGGTCAAGGTGCTGGCCATCGGCGAGCGTCTGGGCGTCTCGCGTTCCAGCTTCTACTGGTACTTCAAAAGCCGCAAACACCTGCTGGAGGCGCTGCTGGACGATTGGGAGGCGCGCAACACCGCACCGGTCCTGACCCATTGCGAATTGCCAGCTGACAATATCACCTGGGCGGTCTGCAACTTCTTCCGCTGCTTCGTCGATCCAGCGCTGTTCGACGCGTCCTTGGACTTTGCGGTGCGCGAATGGTCGCGGCGCGACGGCAAGGTGCGCAACCGGATCGACGCGGCGGACGCGCTGCGGCTCAAGGCGGTGACCGCCATGTTCGAGCGCCACGGCTATACGCCCTATGAGGCCGACGCCCGTGCCCGTATCCTCTACTTCATGCAATGCGGCTACCACGCGCTGGAGGTGCGCGAGCCGATGCAGGCCCGCACCGCCCGGCTGGAGGGCTATCTGCTGGGATTCACCGGGGTGGAGCCCGACCCGGAGGCCGTGGCAGCCGCCCGGGCGTTTGCAGAAGGCAAGATGGACCGCTGATACGTCAGCCTCTGCCGCCCGGCCTGGCACAGCACCGGGAGCAGGCCCTTATCCCCTGTTGTGAAAAATGAAGCCGATGAAGTTCAGCAACAGCTGCGCGGCCAGGATCTGGGTGCTTTCGGAGGGGTCATAGGCCGGGGCGACCTCGACCAGGTCGATACCCGCCACATCGCCGCGCTTGGACAGGCCCTGCAGGATTTCCAGCACATCATAATACTGGAACCCGCCGTGGCTGGGGGTGCCGGTGCCGGGCGCGATCGAGGGGCAGAAGGCGTCAATGTCGATGGTCACATAATAGCGCGCACCTTTGGGGATGCGGTCCAGCACTGCCCCGGTGCCCAGCTTGCGCACCTGCCGCACTGACAGGATGTCAGAGCCGCGTTCACGCGCGTCAGCATAGCCTTCTCTGGCGGTGGAGGACACGTTGCGGATGCCCAGCTGGGTCATGCCGGAGACATAGTCCTTCTCGATCGCGCGGCGCATCGGGTTGCCGTGGCCGTCAGTGACGCCCTTGCGCTCGTCGACAAAGTCCAGATGCGCGTCGATCTGGACCACATGAATCGGGCCGTTTTTCGCGCAATCTTCCGCAAAGGCGCTGATGCAGGGGATATTGATCGAATGATCGCCGCCGATGGTCACCGGCAGCGCGCCTGCCTCCAGGATCTTCTTGACGCCGTATTCGATGTTGGCGTGGCTCTCTTCAGTCTTGGTGTGGATGATGTCGGCATCGCCCAGATCGACGATCCGCACATCCGCGCCCAGGTAGGTGGCGTCATCCTCGTGGTCATAAGCGCCGGCATGGCCGAAGCTGAACAGTGTCGAGGCCTCGCGCACCGCCCGCGGGCCAAAGCGGGCGCCGGAGCGGAACTGGCAGCCGAAGTCGAAGGGCGCGCCCAGGATCGCCACGTCGGCGTTGATGCTGTCCCAATCCTCCACATAGGGCTTCTTGCCGAAGGTGGCGATGCCGACAAAGGGCAGGTTCAGGCGGCCGGTTTCGTAACTGTGTGCAGACATCCGCGTCTCCATAGCCAGGTTTCAGGGCAGTTGAGCACGGACGCTTTCATGAAAGAATATCATGATGCTTATCGTCACATAAACGTTCTTAATGTATTACCGCCATGTCAGCCGGGGAGGATCAGCGCCATGAAACTGCTGCGCAACACGCTGCTGGAAACCTTTGTCACTGTTGCCGACTGCGGCGGGTTCTCTGACGCGCAATATGCGCTGGGGATCACCCAGCCGGCGATCAGCATCCGCATCCGCGACCTGGAAACCTCGCTCGGCTACCGGGTCTGCGAGCGCGGCCGCGGCGGTTTCCGCCTGACCGAAAGGGGCGAAATCGCCTACCGCAAGGCCCGCGAAATCCTGCGCAGCGCCCGCGATTTCGACGCCGAACTGCTGGAGCTGCGCGATGCCGTCACCGGCAGCCTGCGCATCGGCGTGGTGGACGCGGTCAGCAGCCTGCCCGGTCTCAACCTGCCGCGAGCGTTGCAGAAATTCCTCTCCCGCCCGAACGGCGTGCAGCTGGAAATCGTTGTCGCCCCGCCCTCAGACCTGACCCAGCAGCTGATCACCGGCGCGCTGCACGCGGCCATCGCGCCGTTCCGCAATCAGATTGCCGACCTGGCGTATGAGGCGCTGTGCAGCGAGGAGCACCGGCTGTATTGCGGCCAGGGCCACCCGCTGTTCACCCAGCCGCAGCACCAGGTCAGCCCGCAGGAGATCGCCCGGCACCCGCTTTGCCAGCGTTCCTATGACATGCTGGTTTCCCCCGACCTCGGCAGCCCCGACCCCCAGGCGGTGGTTGCCAATATGGAGGCGATGGCGATGCTGATCGAAACCGGCCATTACCTGGGCCCGCTGCCGGTGCATTATGCCGAAAGCCGGGTGCGCGCGGGCCGGCTGCGCGAGCTGAGCCATCCGCAGCTGCGCTGGCACTCGGCGTTTTCGCTCGCCACCCGGCGCAGCCAGGTCCACCGGCGCGCGGTGGAGCTGTTCGTCCAGGACGTCCGCACCGCCTGCCAGCCCGCGCCCGCCGCGTCCCAGTGACCTGCCTGCAGCCTGCCTGCGGCCTGTCTCCAGTCTGGACAACTTTCACCCCGCCGGCGCAGTATCCCGAACAGGAGCCACGCCTGCGCCGCAGGGCGGAACCAAACCGGCCTGCCAGCCGTTATCCTGTGGGCACGTCAGCCCCGCGGGCAGCCTGCCCTCACACCGCCGCCGGCGCGGCTCCTGAGGATGTGATCGGCCCGTGAATGCAATCGCGGCGGCCAATGCGCATTCTGTAACGGCATAAGCCAGGCGTGCGGAGCCAACCGCGCCGCCAGCCCCTGAAGGAGCGACAGAGACCATGTCCCAGATATCCAGCACCGTCCTGGCGCTGCTCGAATTCCTGTCATATGCGTTCATCTTCGCCATCGGGGCGGGCCTGTTGTGGCTGATCGTTCTGTATGTCCGCGACAAGACCCAGACCGACAGCACCCTGCGCCGCAACTACCCGGTGATCGCCCGCTTCCGCTATTTGTTCGAGCATCTGGGCGAGTTCTTCCGGCAGTATTTCTTTGCCCTCGACCGCGAGGAGATGCCGTTCAACCGCGCCGAACGCTCCTGGGTCTACCGCGCCGCAAAAAATGTGGATTCGACCATTGCCTTCGGCTCCACCCGCGATCTGCGGCGGCCCGGCACGATCTATTTCGCCAATTGCCCGTTCCCGTCGCTGTCGCATGAGGCCTCGCCCCCGGCCGAAATCACCATCGGCCCCTATGCGCGCCATCCCTACACCACGGCCTCGATCTTCAACATCTCCGGCATGAGCTATGGCGCCATTTCCGTCCCCGCGGTGCGGGCGCTGTCGTCTGGCGCCAAGAAGGCCGGCATATGGCTCAACACCGGCGAAGGCGGCCTGTCGCCCTACCATCTGGAAGGCGGCTGCGACCTCGTGTTCCAGATCGGCACCGGCAAATTCGGCGTGCGCAAGCCCGAAGGCGGCTTTGACGAGGACAAGCTGCGCGCGGTGGCCGCCCATGACACCGTCCGCATGTTTGAACTCAAGCTCAGCCAGGGCGCCAAGCCGGGCAAGGGCGGCATCCTGCCAGGCGCCAAGGTGACACAGGAAATCGCCGAAATCCGCGGCCTCACCCCCGGCGAGGACGCAATCAGCCCCAACCGCCACCCGGAAATCGACTGCGTCGGCGACCTGTTGGACATGATCGCTTATGTCCGCGAGGTGACCGGCAAGCCGGTGGGCTTCAAGGCGGTGCTGGGCGCCTATGGCTTTACCGAGGGGCTCTGCCAGGAAATCCTCTCCCGCGGGATCGAAAGCGCCCCGGATTTCATCACCATCGACAGCGCCGACGGCGGCACCGGCGCCGCCCCCATGAGCCTGATCGACAACATGGGGATGCCGCTGCGCGAAAGCCTGCCGCTGACCATCGACACCCTGATCCGCTATGGCCTGCGCGACCGGATCAAGGTCTGCGCCAGCGGCAAGCTGATCAACCCGTCAGAGGTCGCCTGGGCATTCTGCGCCGGGGCCGATTTCGTCAACTCCGCCCGCGGGTTCATGTTTGCGCTCGGCTGCATCCAGGCCCTGCAGTGCAACAAGAACACCTGCCCCACCGGCATCACCACCCACGACCGCAGGCTGCAGTTCGGCCTCGACCCGGCCAGCAAATCGGAACGCGTCGCCTGTTACGCCCAAAACATGAAAAAGGAAGCCGGCATCATCGCCCACAGCTGCGGCGTGGCAGAGCCGCGGCTGCTCAAACGCTACCACGCCCGCATCGTGCTGGATAACGGCCGTTCCGTCTCGATGGATGAGCTGTATCCGACGCCGGAACAGCAGCACGCCGCGCAGTAAGCCGCCCCCAAGACCTTTTAACCAACAGGAGCCCCCATGCCCGACACTCATCCCTCCGCTTCAGCTCCGTCCAAAGCCTCCGATCTGCTTGTTGCCGCGCTGGAGAGGGAAGGCGTCGAGTACATCTTTGCCGTCCCCGGCGAGGAGAACCTCGACCTGCTGGAATCCCTGCGCACCTCCAGCATCGAACTGGTGCTGACCCGCCACGAGCAGGGCGCGGGCTTCATGGCGGCGACCTATGGCCGCCTGACCGGCAAGGCGGGGGTGTGCATGGCAACGCTTGGCCCCGGCGCCACCAACCTGGCCACCGCCGCCGCCTATGCCCACCTGGGGGCGATGCCGCTGATCATGATCACCGGGCAAAAGCCGATCAAGAAGTCGAAACAGGGCCAGTTCCAGATCATCGACATCGTCAACCTGTTCGACCCGATCTGCAAGATGTCCAAGCAGATCGTGCACGGCAACACCATCCCGTCGCTGATCCGCGAGGCTTTCCGCACCGCCGAGGAGGAACGCCCCGGCGCCGTGCTGCTGGAACTGCCTGAGGATATCGCGGCCGAGGAAACCGACACCTCTGTCCTGCAGCCCCACCCGCGCCATTACGCGGTGGCGGGCGACGAGGTGCTGAACGAGGCAGCGGAAATGATCCGCAGTGCCAAGATGCCGCTGCTGCTGGTCGGGGCGGGCGCCAACCGGCGCAAGGCCCGCTCCGCGCTCTGCGATTTCACCGACCTGATCCAGATCCCTTTCTTCAACACCCAGATGGGCAAGGGCGTGGTCGACGAACGCTCTGACCTGTTCCTGGGCACTGCGGCGCTGTCGGACGGCGACTATCTGCACTGCGCCATCGACCGCGCCGACCTGATCATCAACGTCGGCCACGACGTGGTCGAAAAACCGCCCTTCTTCATGGAGGAAGGCGGCACCAAGGTGATCCATGTGAATTACAAGGCGGCGCAGGTCGACCGGGTCTATTTCCCGCAGCTGGAGGTGGTTGGCGATCTGGCCCAATCCATCACCCGGCTGGGCAAGATCCTGGGCGGCCCGCTGGATTTCGACCGCAGCTATTTTGAGCGCGTCAAGCGGGAGACCGACGAACATATCTCCGAAGGCGCCGATGACGGGCGCTTCCCGGTGATCCCGCAGCGGCTGGTGGCCGACACCCGCAAGGTGATGGACGAATGCGACATCATCGCGCTGGACAATGGCATCTACAAGCTGTGGTACGCCCGCAACTACAAGGCCTATCAGCCCAACACCGTTTTGCTGGACAACGCGCTGGCGACTATGGGCGCAGGGCTGTCCTCGGCGATGATGGCGGCCAAGCTGAACCCGGACCGCCGGGTGATGGCGATCTGCGGCGACGGCGGCTTTATGATGAACAGCCAGGAGCTGGAAACCGCTGTCCGCCTTGGCCTCAATCTGGTGGTGACGGTGCTGAACGACAGCGCCTATGGCATGATCCGCTGGAAACAGGCGCACGCCGGCTTCGGCGACTGGGGGCTGGAGTTCAACAACCCCGATTTTGTCCAGTACGCCGGCAGCTACGGCGCCACCGGCCACCGGATCGAGCGCACTGAAGACCTGCTGCCCACGTTCCGCAAGGCCTTTGACGCAGGCGGCGTGCATCTGATCGACGTGCCGGTCGACTACAGCGAAAACCAGCGCGTGCTGATCGAGGAACTGGCCGACAAGGTGTGCCTGATATGACCAATGCCGTAGACGTCGTGAACCCGTTCAGCCTGGAACGCATCGGCACGGTCGAGACCAGCGATTGGGACCGGATCGACGCGATGCTGGACACCGCACACGGGCTGTTCCGCAACCGCGATGCCTGGCTGCCCGCCTACCAGCGCATAGAGATCCTCAGGAAAACCGCCCGGCTGATGGAGGACCGCTTTGACGAGCTCGCCCTGCTGATCGCCAGCGAGGGTGGCAAACCGCTGGTCGACGCCAAGGTGGAGGTCAAACGCGCCATCGACGGGGTCGAACTCTGCGTGCATGAGATCGGCCAGATGACGGGCACCGAAATCCCGATGGACCTGACCGAGGCCGGATCAGGCCGCATCGCCTTTACCCAGCGCGAGCCGACCGGCGTGGTGGTGGCCGCCAGTGCCTTCAACCACCCGCTGAACCTGATCGTGCATCAGGTCGCGCCCGCCGTCGCCACCGGCTGCCCGGTGATCGTCAAGCCCGCGCAGGACACGCCGCTGTCCTGCCAGGCCTTTGTCGGCATCCTGCACGAGGCCGGGCTGCCGCAGGACTGGTGCCGCGATGTGGTCTGCTCCAACACGGTGGCGGAGATGATGATCACCGACCCGCGCGTGGGCTTCTTCTCCTTCATCGGCTCCGCCCGCGTCGGCTGGATGCTGCGCTCCAAGCTCGCCCCCGGCACCCGCTGCGCCCTGGAACATGGCGGTGCCGCGCCAGTGATCGTGGCCGAGGACGCACAGATCGACTCGATGATCCCGCTCTTGGCCAAGGGCGGTTTCTACCACTCGGGCCAGGTCTGCGTCTCGGTCCAGCGGGTGTTTGCCCCCGCCGCAAAGGCCGAAGAGATCGCGCAGAAACTGGCAGAGGCGGCACAGGCATTGAAAGTGGGCGACGCCACCGACCCCAGCGTCGATTGCGGCCCGCTGATCCGCCCCGCCGAAGTCGACCGGGTCGAGGAGTGGGTGAAGGAAGCCGTCGACGGCGGTGCCAGGGTGCTGGCCGGCGGCAAGCGGCTGGGCGAGACCACCTATGCCGCCACCGTGCTGCTGGACCCGCCCGCGGACGCCCGTGTCTCGCAGCAGGAAATTTTCGGCCCGGTGATCTGCGTCTACAGCACGGACAGCATCCCGCAGGCCATCGGGACTGCCAACAGCCTGCCCTATGCCTTCCAGGCTGCGGTCTTCACCCAAAACCTGAACACCGCGATGCAGGCGGTGCGCGGGCTGGATGCCACCGCCGTCATGGTCAACGACCACACTGCCTTCCGCGTCGACTGGATGCCCTTCGCCGGCCGCCGCCAGTCCGGCTACAACACCGGCGGCATCGGCTACACCATGCATGACATGACCCAGGACAAGATGGCGGTGATCAAGCTCTGACAAAACGCCTGCGCCGGGCCCTTCAAAGGCCCGGCGCATTTCCGTTCAGCATGGGGATCCGCCTTAGGCGGTCAGATCCTGCGTCAGATGGGTGCCATCCGGCGTTGCCACCGGCTCCGCTTTGATCGGCGCGACCGAGGGATCCTCGCGCAGCGATTTGCACAGGCCCCAGACCATCGCGATGAGCAGGAAGGAGATCGGAAAGGCGGTCGCAATCAGCGCCGTCTGCAGCGCGCTCAGCCCGCCCGACATCAGCAGCGCGATGGCGGTCGCGCCAATCCCGGCCCCCCAGATGACGCGGAACTTGTTCGGCGGGTTCTCGTCGCCCATCGACAGCATGGTGGTGATCACCAGCGTGCCGGAATCCGCCGAGGTCACGAACCAGCTGACCAGCAGCACCGTCGCCAGCAGCGACAGCGGCCAGGCGGTCCAGCTCATATCGCCCATCCAGGACGTCTGGCCGATATTGGCAATGGTGCCGTAAAGCGCCCCGGGCAGTTCCCAGTTGCGGACGGTGGCAATGACGCCCGCGCCGCCGTCAGCCGCCGGGCCGCCCGCCATGTGCATTTCCTGCCAGATCGCGGTGCCGCCGAAGATGCACAGCCAGAAGAACACCGCCACGGTCGGCACGCACAGCACCCCGACCATGAACGCGCGGATGGTGCGGCCATAGGAAATGCGGGCGATGAAAATGCCCACCAGCGGCGCCCAGGCGATCCACCAGCCCCAATAGAAGATGGTCCAGCCGCCCTGCCAGGCGACATCCGGCGCTTCGGTCGCGGTCCAGAACCCCATCGGAATGAAGTTCCACAGGTAGTCCCCCAGCGAAGTGATGAAGAACGCCATCAGCCACTGCCCCGGCCCCATCACCACAAAGGCCAGCAGCAGCGCGATCGACAGCCAGATGTTCCACTCGGAAATCAGCCGGATTCCACGCGCCACGCCAGAGACGGTCGAGGCCGTGGCAATGACCGACACGATCACGATCAGCACGATCTTCAGCGTCAGCGTCACCTCCAGCCCGAACAGCACGTTCAGCCCGGTGGCAATCTGGGTGGACCCCAGCCCCAGCGAGGTGGCAATCCCGAAGACAGAGCCGAACACCGCCAGCAGATCCACCAGATGCCCCCAGGGGCCATAGATCCGCTCGCCCAGGATCGGGTACAGCGTCGAGCGCATGGTCAGCGGCAGCTTCTTGCGGAACCCGAAATAGGCCAGGCACAGCCCGACCAGCACATACAGCGCCCAGCCATGGAAGCCCCAGTGGAAGAAGGCCACCCGCATCGCATCCCGGGCGCGCAGCATGTCCATCTCCGTGTGGCCCGCCATATCGGCATGCGGGTTGTTCGGATAGCCGAAGGCACCGGAGTTGTCGAAATAGAAGATCGGCTCAGCCACGCCGAAGAACAGGATGCCAACCCCGATCCCGGCCGAGAACAGCATCGCAAACCAGCTGAAGTTGCCGAACTCGGGGCGCGAGTCGTCGTCGCCCAGCCGCAGCTTGCCGAACTTCGAGGCCATCAGCCAGAAACAGAAAAACATGATGCCGATCAGCAGCGAAATGTAATACCAGCTGAACCAGCCTTCGATCCAGGCACGCACCGACTTGTACAGGCCGCCCGCCAGATCCACGTTCAAAACGGTGAAGATGACGAAAAACGCGATCATCCCCTTCGCCGCCGTGCCCATCCCCGGGTGAAGACCGGCGAAAAAACCGGACTTCGCCACCAGGTGGCTGTTGGAATTGCTCTCAGACATTTGGTCCTCCCTTGACCCTGTTCCGATGCCCCCGGGGATCCTCCGCCGCGGGGGCTGCCCGGCTGACCGGGCTGCCAAATTCCGGCCGTCCCCTGCGGCCGCAGTTCAAAAATTGCGGGCCGGATCGGGGAGGATGCCCGGCCCGCAAAGGAAAACCGGCAGCCCGCACGCCGCCGGTTTCCAAATCATCCGCGCTGGCCGACGTGGCGCCCGGCGCCCTCCGGCAGCGGCAGCCCGGCATGGGCCGCGGCATAGGAGGCCAGCTTGTCCGCCACCTCCGGCGACGGCAGCGAGGTGCCGCGCGCGTTCAGGTCCATGTGCAAGAGCAGGGTTTCCACGGTCGCTGCCAGCGTGCCCTCGGGGCCGGACAGGCGGTGAAACAGATGCATCTTCTTGCCTTCGCCCGTCAGCACCTGGGTGGTTACTTTCAGCGCATCGCCCTCGTGCAGCTCATCCAGAAAGCGCACGTGGTTCTCGACGGTGAAATAGCTGCCGCCCGCGGCAATGTACGCCGCATCGCAGCCGATCATCTCCATGAACCGGTCGGTCGCCTGGGCTGAGGCCTCGGTGTAATGCGCCTCGTTCATGTGGCCGTTGTAATCGGTCCAGCTCTGCGGCACCGGGCGGCTGACAGTAACCGGCAGCTCCACCGCGTCCGGCACGGGCAGCGTGGCCTCATGGCTGTTGATCACACCGCCAGCGCCGCTGCCGGATTTCTTCAGCGCCCGCATCATGCCGACCAGGTTGTCATCCCGCAGCCGCTCCAGCGCGCGGATCGGCATGTGGCCCGATTGCGCATCCGACTGGCCCGCGATCAGATCCACCAGCTCCCCGGTGAACTCCGGCACATCCATCAGTTTGGTCCAGGGCCATTTCAGGGCCGGGCCGAACTGCGCCATAAAATGCTTCATGCCCGCCTCGCCGCCGGCAATCCGGTAGGTCTCGAACAATCCCATCTGCGCCCACCGCAGGCCAAAGCCCATGCGGATCGATTCATCCAGTTCCTCGGTGGTGCAGATGCCGTCCTTGATCAGCCACAGCCCCTCGCGCCAGACCGCCTCCAGCAGACGGTCGGCAATATGCGCGTCGATCTCCTTGCGCACGGTCAGCGGGTACATCCCCACTTCGCGCAGCAGGCCAGAGGCCTGCGCGCAGGTCTCCGCATCCCCCACCAGCTCGACCAGCGGCAGCAGGTAAACCGGGTTGAACGGATGCGCGACTACAACGCGGGCCCCCTCGGCGTTCAGCTCCGACGGCTTGAAACCGCTGGTAGACGAGCCGATCACCGCGCTTTCCGGCGCGTGCGCCTGGACCTGCGCGTGGATCTTGTGTTTCAAGTCCAGCCGCTCCGGCACGCTTTCCTGAACCCAGGCCGCATTTGCCACCGCTTCCGCCATCTCCGAATGGAAGGTCAGTTCGCCCTCGGCCGGCAGCGCCTTGTCATAAAGCGAGGGCAGCGAGCGGCGGGCATTGGCCAGCACTTCGCCGATCTTGCGCTCCGCTTCCGGGTCCGGGTCGAACACCCGCACCTTCCAGCCGTTGAGCAGGAACCGCGCGGCCCAGCCGCCCCCGATCACGCCGCCGCCGATGATTGCTGCTGTTTTCATCTGATGTCCTTTACAAAACGCCCGGCTCTTCTTCTGGCCGAAAATATCCTGGGGGTTTGGGGGCCAGCCCCCAATCTACCCCTTTTGCCGCAGCGCAGCGGTGCACAGGGGGTGTACAGGCGGTGCACGCATGCCACTCCCTGCCCCGCTTACTTCGCCACCGGCGCGCGCTTGGTCAGGCCCAGCTTTTCACGGACCGCCTCCGGGCCGATGATCCGGGCGCCCATGCCCTCGATCACCCCCGCCGCGCGCTCCACCAGCTGCGCATTGGTCGCCAGCACGCCCTTGTCCAGGAACAGGTTGTCTTCCAGCCCCACGCGCACATTGCCACCCGCCAGAACCGACTGCGCCGCGTACGGCATCTGGTCCCGGCCAAGGGAGAACGCCGACCAGGTCCAGTCCGACGGCACGTTGTTGACCATCGCCATGAAAGTGTTGAGGTCATTCGGCGCCCCCCACGGCACCCCCATACACAGCTGCACCAGCGCGTTCGGTTGCAGAATTCCCTCTTTTACCAATTGCTTGGCAAACCACAGATGGCCGGTGTCAAAGGCTTCGATCTCCGGCTTCACACCCAGATCGGTCATCATCCGGCCCATCGCCCGCAGCATTCCGGGCGTGTTGGTCATCACGTAATCCGCCTCGGCAAAGTTCATGGTGCCGCAGTCGAGGGTGCAAATCTCCGGCAGGCATTCGGCGATATGGGCCATGCGTTCGGTCGCGCCGATCATGTCGGTCGCCGCTTCGTTGACCGGCAGCGGGTTTTCCGTCGAGCCGAACACAATATCGCCGCCCATGCCCGCGGTCAGGTTCAGCACCACGTCCACCTCGGAATCGCGGATGCGGTCGGTAAGCTCCCGGTAAAGCTCAAGTTTCCGCGACGGCGCGCCGGTTTCCGGGTCGCGCACATGGCAGTGCACTACCGCCGCCCCGGCCTTGGCGGCAGCAATCGCGGACTCCGCAATCTGCTTGGGCGAGCGCGGCACGTGGGGGGATTTATCCTGGGTGCCGCCAGAGCCGGTCACGGCGGCGGTGATGAAAACGTCTCGGTTCATGGTCAGGGGCATGGTCTCGCTCCTTTGAGGTTAAGCTTGCAATTCGGGGTGATCCGCAAACAGCGCCAGCGCCTGCGGGTTGGCGAGGCCGGAGAGGTTGCGGACAGGCTGGTTGTTCACAACATCGCGCACCGCCAGCTCGGCGGTCTTGCCGGACTTGGTGCGCGGGATGTCAGCGACGGCGATGATCTTGGCGGGCACATGCCGCGGCGAGGCGTTCTTGCGGATTTCCGTTTTGATCCGGTTGGTTAGAACATCGTTCAGCGCTGCGCCCTCGGCGGGAATCACAAACAGAACCACCCGCACGTCGTTGTCGAGGTTCTGGCCGACAACCACCGCATCCGCGACCTCGCCGATCTTGTCGAGCTGCCGGTAGATCTCTGCCGTGCCGATCCGCACGCCGCCGGGGTTCAGCGTCGCGTCTGAGCGGCCCAGCACCACATAGCCGCCGTGCTCCGTGCGGATAGTGTAATCGCCCTGCCGCCAGATGTTCGGATAGGTCTCGAAATAGCTGGCGCGATAGCGGGCATTGCCGGGGTCATTCAGGAACCGCACCGGCATCGACGGATGCGCGTTGCGGCAAACCAGCTCGCCCGCGACGCCCTCCACCGGTTCGCCCTGATCGTTCAGGGTCGCCACATCCAGCCCCAGCACCGGCGCCTGGATCTCTCCCTGATGGACCGGCAGCAGCGGGCAGCCGCCAATGAAACAGCCCAGAATATCGGTGCCGCCGCAGATCGAGGCCAGCTGCACATCCGCTTTCCAGTCGGCATAGACATGGGCAAAGCCCTCCGGCGACAGCGGCGAGCCGGTGGACAGCAGCACCCGCAAGGCGCTCAGATCGTGGCTCTCCACCGGACGGTTCCGGCGCTTTTGCGAGGCGTCTATGTATTTGGCGGAAATACCGAAATGGGTGACCATCTCGGCCTCGGCCAGGTCAAACAGGCGGCGGATGCCGGGATACATCGGGTTGCCGTCAAACAGCACGATCACCGCCTCAGAGGCCAGCGCCGCCACCTGCCAGTTCCACATCATCCAATTGCAAGTGGTGTAATAGAACATCCGGTCGCCCGGCTGCAGGTCGCAGTGCAGCTGCTGCTCCACCAGCATCCGCAAGAGGGTGCCGCCACCGGAATGCTCGATACACTTGGGCTTGCCGGTAGTGCCGGAGGAAAACATCACATAGAGCGGGTCGCGAAAGCCCATCGGACGGCAGTCCAGTGCCGGGGCGTCCGCCTGTTTGAACGCCTCATAGGCGGTCATGCTCTCCGGCAGGTTCGCGGCATCGCCCGCATAGGGCCAGACCACGATCTGCCGGACCGACGGCACGCGGGCGGCAACTTCGGCAATCGCGGCCCGGGTCTCAAACGTCTTGCCGTTGTAGAAATAGCCGTCGGCGGCAAACATCAGCTTGGGCGCGATCTGGCCGAACCGGTCGACAACAACATCCGGCCCGCTTTCCGGCGCACAGCAGGACCAGACCGCCCCCAGCGACGCCGTGGCCAGCATCGCCGCCACGGTCTGCGGCATGTTCGGCACATAGCCTGCAACGTGATCGCCCGCTTCAATCCCGGCGTCCCGCAGGGCGGCGGCGAGCATTTCCACCTCGCGCTTCAGCTCGGCGCGGGTCCAGACCATGCGGCGGCCGTCCTCGCCAATGAAAACAATGGCTTCGCGTCCGTCGGCATTCTTCAGGAAGGTGTCAGCGATGTTCAGCCGCGCTTCGGGAAAGAAGCGCACCTGCATCGGGTCGGCATCCGCCAGTAGCGGCACCGCGCCCTTTTCCCCTTCCAGCCCGCAAAAGTCCCAGGCCAGCGGCCAGAACTCCTCTGGCCGGGAGACCGACCAGGCGTGCAGATCGGCATATGTCTCCACCCCCGCACCGGAGGCGGCCCTGGCCTGCGCCAGAAAATCGGACATCAGAGGGTTGCGGCGCGCCGAAAGATCCGGCTGCCAGAGAAGGGGCGCGGTTGTCATGGAAATCTCAGTGGCTAGAGAGCGGGCGTCGTGAGCGGATCGTCAAGAGGCTTGACTTAAGGCGTGATTAGCGTAGGAGTTGACCTTACGTTTATACAGTTTCGGTCATATACTATACAGATGCAGCCAAAATCGCCGCCAATCTTCGATTTCCTGCTGTTCGACGGGTTTTCCAACATGGTGCTGGCCAGCGCCATGGAGCCGCTGCGCGATGTGCGGATGAACTCCGGCCAGGAGGTCGCCGGCTGGCGGGTCAGCACCCTGGATGGCGCGCCCGTCACCAGCTCCAGCGGCCTGCAGATCACCCCCGACGGGGCGTTCAGCGAGGATCAGGGCAACCGCACCCTGGTGCTGGTTGCGGGCTACCACGTGCGCGAACAGGTGACGCCTGCGCTGCTGACCCGGCTGCGCAGCGCGGTGCGGCGGGCAGAGCGGGTGCTGGCGCTGGATACCGCCGCCTGGCTGCTGGCCGCCGCTGGCGTGCTGGACGGCCATACCGCGACAATACACTGGCAGGAACTGGAGGCCTTTACCGAGACCTTCCCCAAGGTCGAGGTTTCCACCGCGCGGTTTGTGCGCTCAGGGCCGTTCCTCACCTGCGGCGGCGCCAGCACCGCGCTCGACATGATGCTGAGCCTCATTCAGGACCTCTATGGCTCCGCGGCCGCCTTTGGCGCCTCCACCATGTTTGTCTATGACCCGTCGCGCCAGTCAGAGCTGAACCGCGGCGCCGCGCGGCTGGAGCAGAAGGGCTCGCCCAAGGTGCTGAAGGCGGCGAACCTGATGGCGGAAACCATCGAAACCCCGCTGAGCACGGCAGCACTGGCCAAGCGCGTGTCGCTGTCGGAGCGCACCCTGGCGCGGGCGTTTCAGCGCGAGTTGGGGATGACGCCGGGCAAATACTACAAGATGCTGCGGCTTCAGCATGCCCGCTATTTGTCAGAGGAAACCCATCTGAGCCTGGAACAGATCGCACTGCGCTGCGGGTTTTCCTCGGCGTCGTCGCTGGGGCGGTCCTACAGCGGGCTTTATGGCCGGACCCTCCGCGAGGCGCGCGGGCAGGAGCGGCCCTGGGTGAAGAATGGATACGGCGAAACGAAACACTAAGGGCAGCGCCCGTCTCGGCGGGGTGGGAAGCGAAGCGCCCGCCCCGTGGGAGCGGGACGGGCGCTGCCCGGTCTTTCGGCCGGGCGGATCATCATTTCGAGCTGCCTCTAAGATGCTTCCGCTGGCGCCGGCTTTTCATCCCGCGGCGGGATGCCGAACTTGCGGGCGTATTCCCGGCTGAACTGGGTCGGGCTTTCATAGCCCACGTCATAGGCCGCCGACGCCACCGACTTGCCGCCGCTCATCAGCAGGCGGCGCGCCTCCAGCAGGCGCAGCTCCTTCTGGTACTGCAGCGGCGTAGTCGAGGTGAGCGACTTGAAATGCTCATGAAAGGTCGACTGGCTCATCCCCGCCGCGGCGGCCAGATCGGCCACCGCAATCGGCGCCTTGTAGCCGGAGCGGATCAGCGCAATCGCCTTGGAAATCCGGCTGGCCGGGCTTTCGTGCAGCAGCAGCTGCCGCAGCATCCCGCCGTGCTGGGCGCGCAGCAGGCGGAAATGGATCTCCCGCAGCACCAGGGGCGCCAGCGCCTGCACCTCGGCCGGGTCCTGCGACAGACGGAACAGCCGCGCCATCGCATCGGTCAGCGCCGCATCGCTGTCCGCCACGCTCATCGAATGCGTGCCCCGCTGCTGCCCCTGCGCCGCGCCGGCCTCATCATAGAGGCTGCGCGCCGTGGCCAGATCCAGACGCAGCACCAGTGAGACATAGGGCTTGTCCGGCGCAGCGTCGATCACCCCGGCCGTCACCGGCAGCGCATGGCTGACGATCAGCGACATGCCCGCGCCATAGCGGATCACCCGGTCGTCCAGATGCGCCTCTTTGGCGCCCTGCAGCACCAGGCACATGACGGGTTCATAGACCATCGTCTGAAACGCGGTCGGGGTCTCACGGCAAAAGGCCAGCAGCCCCTCCACCCCGGTCTCGCAGCCGTCCTCCGGCGTGCCCCTGGCGCGGACAAAGGCGGCAACGTCGTCGATCAGATCCTGCGGCACCATGGGCGGTCCTCCTCTTCGCCCTGAATATAGGCGGGCGGCGGCGGCGAAAGAACCGTAATTCCCGGCGCGCCGGAGGATCAGGCAGATCATCCGGAGGATCAGGCAAGGCAATCCGCCCGGCCCGCCCTACCTTTGCTGCAACCAAGAAAGCCGGGGCCGATGCAAGCCCAGGCGGCACAACGCTTCCGGGAGGACATTTCATGTACAAAGACGCAGTTGCAGCAGGCGGCGTGGCGGTGGTGACCGGCGGCGCCAGCGGGGTTGGCTTTGCAGCCGCCGAACGCTTTGCCCAGGCCGGGCTGGGGGTGGTCCTGGCCGACCTGCCGGGCGAGGCGCTGGACCAGGCGGCAGAGACGCTGCGCAGCCAGGCAAAGGCCGGCGCGCCGGTTCTGGCCGTTCCCACAGATGTCAGCGACGCAGTGGCGGTTCAGGCGTTGGCCGATGCGGCCTTTGACGCGGGCGAGGTGGCGGTGCTGATGAACAACGCAGGCATCGCCCGCCCCTCCGGCAGCTGGGAGGACCCTGACGCCTGGCGCGCGATGATCGAGGTGAACCTCTTTGGCGTATTGAACGGCGTCCAGGCCTTCCTGCCCCGGATGATCGCCGCCGCGCGCCCTGCGGTAGTGGTCAACACCGGCTCCAAACAGGGCATCACCACGCCGCCGGGCAACCCGGGCTACAATGTCTCCAAGGCGGGCGTGAAGGTGCTGACGGAGATGCTGGCCCACGACCTGCGCCAGGCCGGGGCGCCCATCACCGCGCATCTGTTCGTGCCCGGCTTCACCTATACCGGCATGATCGCCAGCTTCATGCCGGAAAAACCCGCCTCTGCCTGGACCTCCGGGCAGACCGTCGATCACTTGCTGTCCCGCATGGCGGCGGGTGATTTCTACATTCTCTGCCCCGACAACGACGTCACGCCCGAACGCGACCGGCGCCGGGTCGCCTGGGCCCTGGGCGACATTCTGGAAAACCGCCCGGCCCTGTCGCGCTGGCATCCCGATTACGCGGATGCCTTCGCAGACTTCGAAAATTCCTGACCCAAAAATTCCAGCCAAGGGGAGGCCCCATAGCCATGGCAATATCATTGAAACTCAACGGCCAGACGCATCAGGTCGAGGCCGAACCCGGAACACCGCTGTTGTGGGTGATCCGCGATGAGCTGAAGCTCACCGGCACCAAGTTCGGCTGCGGCGTAGCCGCCTGCGGCGCTTGCACCGTGCATCTGGACGGCGAACCCGTGCGCTCCTGCCAGACTTATGTCGAAGACGTGGAAGGCGCCGAGATCACCACCATCGAAGGGCTGGAGTCCAAGGCTTCCAAGGCCGCGCAGGACGCTTGGGTCGAACTGGACGTGGTGCAGTGCGGCTACTGCCAGTCGGGCCAGATCATGTCCGCCGTGGGCCTGCTGAGCGAAAACCCCAAGCCGACGGTTGAGGAGATCGACGATTACATGAACGGCAACGTCTGCCGCTGCGCCACCTACCAGCGCATCCGCGCCGCGATCCAGCGCGCATCCCAGATGATGGAGGCCTGATATGACTCTCACCACCTCCCGCCGCGGCTTCCTCACGTCCGCTGCCGCCGCTGCTGCGGTTCTTTATGTCGGCGTCCGTCCGAACGGCGCGCTGGCCGCTGGCTCCGCGCCTGCGCAGCTGAACCCCTTTGTGAAGATCGGCGCAGACGGCACCGTCACCGCCATCGTCAAGCATTTCGAGAAGGGCCAGGGCCCGGCCACCGGCCTCACCACCCTGATCGCCGAGGAGCTGGGCGTGTCGATGGAGGACATTCAATACGAATTCGCGCCCTCCGATGCCTCGCGCTATGCCAACTTGGCGTTCGGGCAGATGCAGGGCACCGGCGGCTCCACCGCGATGGCCAATTCCTTTATGCAGTACCGCCAGGCCGGGGCCGCCGCGCGCGAGATGCTGATCAGGGCCGCTGCCGAAGCCTGGGGCGCGGACGCCGCAGAGCTGACGCTGGAGGACGGTATCCTCAAGGGCGCAGGCCAGGAGGCGCCGCTGGCAGAGTTTGTCGCCGCCGCCGCGCAGATGGAGGCCCCGGCAGAACCGCGGCTGAAAGACCCCAGCGAATTCCGCCTGATCGGCAACCCGCAGGTCAAGCGCAAGGACTCGCTGCCCAAGACCAACGGCACCGCGAAGTTTGCCATGGACATGCATCTGCCGGACCAGATGGTTGCAGTGATCATCCGCAGCCCGCGGATGGGCGGGCTGGCCAACGGGTTCGACGATGCCGGCGCCAAGACGGTCAAAGGCTACATCCGCGCCGCCGTGCTGCCCAACCAGGCAGGCGTCGCGGTCTATGCCGAGGACACCTGGGCCGCGTTCCAGGCCCGCGACGCGATCACCGTGGACTGGGATTTCTCAAACGCCGAACACCGCAGCTCGGACCAGATCCGCGAGGAGCTGCTGGCCGCCGTGAACGCGGAGCCGGAATACAACGTGACCGGCGCGGACCACGCCGCCACCACAGAGCAGATCGCAGGGGCCGCGAAGGTGGTGGAGCAGACCTTCTACTTCCCGCTGCTGGCGCACGCGCCGATGGAGCCGCTCACCTGCACCATTGAGGCCGACGCTGACGGCGGCGTCACCCTGCACGACGGCTGCCAGTTCCCCTCCGGCCCGCATATGGCGATGGCGCAGATCTTCCAGCTGCCGATGGACAAGGTCCGCATCAGCACGATGTTTGCCGGCGGCTCCTTCGGCCGCCGCGCCACGCCGACGGCGGATTACCAGGTGGAGGCGGCGCTGGCCTTTGCCCTCACCGACCGCTCGCGCCCGGTTAAACTGGTCTGGTCGCGCGAGGATGACATCACCGGCGGCTATTACCGCCCCGCCGTTGCGCACCGGGTGCGGGTTGGTCTGGACGCGGAGGGCAATATCACCGGCTGGGACCACCGCATCGCCGCGCAGTCGATCCTGAAAGGCACCGCGTTTGAGAGCATGATGGTGCACGGCGGCGTCGATCACAGCTCGGTCGAGGGGGCGGCAGACACCCCCTACCGGATCCCGGGGCAGTTCACCGGCCTCAGCGATGTGGCCAAGGCAACCCCGGTGCTGTGGTGGCGCTCGGTCGGGCACACCCATACGGCCTATGTGATGGAGGTGATGCTGGACGAAGCCGCCCGCGCCGCGGGCCGCGACCCGGTGGCGTTCCGCCTTGCCCTGCTGGAGGGCGGCGGCGCCGATCAGCAGCGCTTGGCGGGGGTGCTGAAACTGGCCGCGGACAAGGGCGGCTGGAGCAGCGCGCCGGAGGGCCGCAGCCAGGGCATCGCCGTCCATAAAAGCTTTGGCAGCTATGTGGCCGAGCTGGTGGAGATTTCCGGCACTGCCGATGACGGCGTGAAGATCGAGAAGGTCACCTGCGCGGTGGACTGCGGCATCGCGGTCAACCCGGACGTGGTCAAGGCGCAGATGGAGGGCGGCATCGGCTATGGCCTGGGCCACGCGATGCGCAACGAGATCACCCTGACCGAGGGCGTCGTGGACCAGTTCAACTTCCCGGACTACGAGCCGCTGCGGATCGGCGATATCGGCGCCATCGAGGTGCATATCGTGCCCTCTGCCGAGATGCCCACCGGCGTGGGCGAGCCCGGCACCCCGCCCGCCGCTCCGGCGCTGGCCAATGCCATCGCGGCGAACGGCCCGCGGGTCACTGAGCTGCCGATGATCCTGAACGGCGTCAGCTTCGCCTGACCCTCTCCCCGCGCCGGACAACAGGTCCGGTGCGGGGAAATCCGTTTAAGTGAAAGGGTTTGACCGCCCCGTCTCAGACCAGCCCCATGGCAATGGCGGACTGGGGGGTGATCCCGAGATCGGCAAATCCCGCCATTGTCTCGCCCGCGGTATTGTCGTGCTCCATCAGCGCGATCTGCGCCTGGGTCACCGGCGGCCGCGGCAGCAGCGACAGCGGCGCCGCCCCTGCCCGCCACAGCGCAAAGGGCACCGGCAGCAGCAGGCGCCTGCGGCCTGAGCGGGCCGCCAGCCGCCGCAGGATTTCCCGGTAGGTAAAGACATCCGGCCCGCCCAGTTCAAACACCTTGCGGGGCACGCGGGCGCCATCCAGGATCCGGCACACGGCTTCGGCCACATCGCCGGCCCAGACCGGCTGCAGCCGCGTGCGCCCGTTGCCGAACAGCGGGATCACCGGCAGGTGATCGACGATCTTTTGCAGGTCACCGAAAAAGGCGCCGCTGCGGCTGAACATCACGCTGGGCCGCAGGATGATGGCTCCGGGGCAGACGCTGCGCACCGCGGCCTCGCCCTCGGCGCGGGCGCGCACATAGGCCGACGGCGATTGCAGGCTGGCGCCGATCCCGGAAATGTGGACCAGCCGCTGCACCCCGCTGTCGCGCGCCAGCCGGGCAATCCGGCGGGCGGCCTCGGCATGAACATCCTGAAAGCTCTGCTGGCGGGTCTCGGCATAAAACCCGATGCAATTGACCACGGCGGAGGCCCCCTCCAGCGCCCGCGCCAGCACGTCCGGGTCCGCAAGATCCACACGAACCAGCCCGACCCCGCTGTCCCAGCTGCTGCGATAGGAGGCGGCGGCGCCCGGAGCCCGCGTCCCGGCGCTGACCGGGCAGCCGCGGTCCTGCAGACGGCGCACCACCCGCTGGCCGAGAAACCCTGTACCGCCAAGCACAATCACATTCCGGACGCTGGTCTTCATGGCGCATTGCCCCGCGTTAGCCCGTGCAACGGACGCGGACCGCTGCCGGCCCCGTCCCGCCACAGGCCTGCCCGGGCAGCGCATATGCCCGGGCGGAGCAACCCATAGCTGCGCCATCACATAGCGCGGCGGGCCGCCTGGGCCACCGGCAGCATGAATTGCGGCCCGGCTGGCCTTACCCCCCTGAACAGCAAGATCCTTTATTCATCTGGCTGAAAATATCCTCGGGGGTGAGGTCCGTGGTGGAAACCGTCCGGGGGACGGTTTCAGGACCGAACGGGCAGAGCCCGGAGGGGGCAGACAGCCCCCTCGCTTGCCCGGTCACTTCTTGAGATTGGTCCAGATCTGGTCGTAAACCGCCTGCGTCTGCTGGCCGCAGACTTCGATGAACACGCCCTCGCCCGCTGCCGCAGGCGGGTTGCGTTCCGGCAAGGCGGCCAGGTTCGCGTCGAGGTAATCCCCGGTTCCGGCCACGCCCGCATTGTACTGGGCATAGTTGGTAACCGCCGCGATGTTCTCAGGCTCCAGCAGGAAATCCATGAATTTCAGCGCGTTCTCACGGTTCGGCGCATCCTTCAGCAGCACCACATTGTCCATCCAGACCACATAGCCCTCCTTGGGGAAAGCATATTCCACATTGGCGCCTTCCGCCCGCGCCTTGGCGGCAAAGCCGTCATAGATCATCCCTGCGGCTGCATCGCCGGAGACCAGCACCTCCTTGGCGGTGTCGGAGTTGAAGGAGGCCCAATGCTGCTTGGCCCCCTGCAGCATCGCGTTCAGCGCCTTCAGCTGTTCGCGGTCATCGGAGCACTGCGGGATGCCCAGATGCAGCGATCCCAGCGCCATCATCTCACCCTGGCTGTCCAGCACGTTGATCTTGCCCGACAGCTCCTCCGGGGGATCGAACAGGATGGCGGTGGTCAGGATATCGCCGCCATAGATGTCGCGGTTCACCGCAAAGGCGGTTGAGCCCCACTGGTAGGGAATGGAATGCGCCCGGCCCGGATCAAAGCCGGGATCGGCCCATTCCGGCGCGATGTTGCCCTTGTTGGCCAGCTCGCCCTCGCCGATGGTGTCCAACAGGCCCTCGCCGGCCATGATCTTGACCATGTAATCGCCCGGCACAGCCAGGTCATAGGTGCCCATGCCGCCCGCCTTCAGCGTCGCCAGCATGGATTCATTGGAGTCATAGGTGTCCATCGTCACCTCGATGCCGGTCTCGGCGGTGAACTTCTCCAAAAGCTCCTGCGGCATGTATTCGAACCAGTGGTACAGCACCAGCTTGCCCTCGGCGGCGGCGGCATTGGCGGCCAGGCTCAGCGCAAGCGCGGCGGCGCTGGATTTCAGCAGGGTTTTCATGGGGGTCCTCCCGTGTTGGATCATTTGTTGCTGTCGGATTTGCTGACGAAGTAGCTGATGGTGACCATCACGATTGAGACGCTCAGCAGCATGGTCGAGATCGCCATGATGTTGGGTTTGATGCCCTGCTTGACTGAGCCGAAGATCGCGGTGGGCAGGGTCTCGACCCCCGCGCCCTTGACGAAATTGGTGATGATGAAGTCGTCTAGCGAGACGATAAAGGCCAACAGGAAGCCCGAGATGATGCCGGGCGCCATCAGGGGCATCAGGATCCGGGTGAAGGCCTGCCGCCGGGTGGCGTAAAGGTCCATCGCCGCCTGCTCAAAGCTGTCCTCGATCCCCTGCATCCGGGCCGAGATCGGCAGGTAGGCAAACGGGATGCAAAAGGCGATATGCGCGACCAGGATGGTCAGATAGCCGCGGGTGAAGCCGATGGCGTTGAAAAAGATCAGCGTGGCCACCGCGGTCACGATCTCCGGCACCATCAGCGGCAGGCTGATCAGGCCGAATGACACGGTGCGCAGTTTGAACTGGCCGCCGCGCACCATGGCGGTGGCTGCCAATGTGGCAATCATCGTGCTGGCGGTGGCCGCCATGATCGCGATGGTGAAGCTGTTAAAGGCCGCGGTCTTGAACTTGGCGCTTTCCGGCCCGGTGAACACATCGGCGTACCAGCGCAACGACAGACCTTCCCAGTTGGTGATGGATTGGGAGGCGTTGAAGCTGTAGATGGTGACAATCACCAGGGGGGCATACAGCACCACCAGGCACAACAGGGTGATCGCGCGGAAGCCTTTGTACGTTTTGATATTCTCGTTCACATACGCCATGGCTCAGCCCCCTGCCTTGTCTGCTTTGGCCTGCTGGCGGGCGGAAAACAGCAGGATGATCAGCACCATGGTCAGCAGGATCATCGAGGCGGCGGCCCCGAACGGCCAGTTGCCTGCGTTGCCCTTGAACTGCTCCTCGATCAGCGATCCGATCATGAAGTTTTTGGCCCCGCCCAGAAGATCCGGCGCCAGGAAGGAGCCCATTGACGGCACGAACACCAGGATGCAGCCCGCCACCACGCCCGGTTTCACCGCGGGCAGCACGATCCGGCGCAGGGTTGTCCATTTGCTGGCGTAAAGGTCCGCCGCCGCCTCAGACAGCGAGAAGTTATAGCGCTCCACCGCGGCATAGATCGGCAGCACCATGAACGGCAGGTAGGAGTAGAACAGCCCCAGCTGCACCGCAAAGTTGGTGTTGATGATATGGATCGGGCTGTCGATCAGCCCGGTGCCGGTCAGGAAGTCATTCAGCGGCCCCTGATCGCGCAAAAGGAATTTCATCGAAACGGTGCGGATCAGCAGGTTCACCCAATAGGGAATGGTGATCAAAAACACCCAGACGGGGCGGATATGTTCCGGCCGCGTGGCGATGAAATAGGCGGTCGGAAAGCCGATCAGGAGGCTGAGGAGCGTCGCCGCCCCGGCCTGCCAGATAGAGCGCCAGAAGATAGCGATATAGGTCCACTCGATGGTGGGCGGCTCATCCCCGAACAGCCCGCGGTCAAAGAAGAACTGGTCATAGGCCGCGAGGGAGAACTCCCAGATCACCCCGCCGCGGAATTCCTTGGTCAGGAAGGAATAGACCAGCATCATGCAGACGGGCCCCAGCACAAAGATGCCAAGCACCGCCCAGGACGGCAGAAGCAGCCAGCCGCGGGCGTCCTTGTATATGTCTGCGCGGACTGAGCCGCCGGTTGCTGCGCCTGCTGCCATCAGTCCATCAGGAGGCGCCCGGCCCCCAGCTCCATGTTGACGAAAATCTCGCTGCCCGGCTCAAAGATCCGCTTGTTGCCGCGGTCGGAATTGGAGGTCCGCACGATGAACTGCGGCCCCTCGGCCAGATCGACCAGCGTGCTGATGTCGGTGCCCACGAATATGTTTTCGGCGACCCGGCCCTTGAGGCTTTCGGCCTCCACCGGCACGTCGGACATGAACAGCCGCTCAGGCCGCACGGACATATGCACCTTGTCGCCTGCGCCGATACCGTCGACCGAATTGCAGGTCAGCGCATGGCCGCCGCCCAGATGGCAGGTCGCGCGGCCGTTCATGACCTGATCCACCGACACCTCCAAAAGGTTGGTCTCACCAATGAAATCCGCCACGAACATATTGCGCGGCCGTTCATATATCTCGGTTGGGGTGCCTAATTGCTGCAGCTCGCCCGCCGACATCACCGCGATGCGGTCGGACATGGTCAGCGCCTCTTCCTGGTCGTGGGTCACGAAAATGAAGGTGATCCCGGTTTCCCGCTGCAGGTGCTTCAGCTCCAGCTGCATCTGCTTGCGCAGCTTCAGATCCAGCGCCGACAGCGGCTCGTCCAGCAGCAGGACTTTTGGTTGTGGCGCCAGCGCACGCGCCAGCGCCACACGCTGCTGCTGGCCGCCTGAGAGCTGGGACGGTTTGCGGGCAGCGAATTGCGACAGCTGGACCAGCTCCAGCATCTCCGCCGCGCGTTCGCGGGCGGCAGCTTTGGACTTGCCGCGCATCTCCAGGCCAAAGGCCACGTTGTCCAGAATGGTCATATGCGGAAACAGCGCATAGTTCTGGAACACCGTGTTCACCGGCCGCTGGTGCGGCGGCAGGCTTGCGATCCCGTCGCCGAACAGCAGGATCTCGCCCTCGGTCACATCCTCGAACCCGGCGATCATCCGCAACAGCGTGGTCTTGCCGCAGCCCGACGGCCCCAGCAGGGTGAAGAACTCGTTGTCCCTTATGGTCAGCGAAATGCGCTTGAGGGCGGTGAAGTCCCCGTAGCGTTTGACCGCGCTGCGCACATCAATCGCATCTGTCTTGTTTGCGGGCACTTGCGCCTCCCCGTCTGCCGTGTGTCGTTTGATCCAGCATAGGAAGGCCCGGGGGCCGCATTAAGAATTGACTCCCTCAGCAAATGTTAGTCTTTGCCTAATCTTTAATACTCCAGCATTTTCAGCGCCTTAGCCAGATGCGCACCCGCTTTGCCTGCCCCTAAGCCCTGCGGTGGAAACAGCATCTTTGGTCCGCGTGCAGGTACGGCTAAGCTGGCGGCGGCATTCCCAACAGAAAAACGGTGAGACAATGCACGCAACCCGCGCGGAACGAGACACGATCGGGCAGCTGGACCTGCCCGCAGACAACCTGCACGGCATCCAGACAGAACGGGCACGGCAGAATTTCCCGATCACCGGCGTGCCGCTGTCGCATTTCCCGGCGCTGGTGCGGGCCCTTGCGATGGTGAAATCCGCCGCCGCCCGCGCCAATGCAGAAACCGGCGGGCTGACGCCCGACAAGGCCGCTGCGATCACCGCCGCCTGTGCAGAGATCATCGCCGGGCAGCATCATGCGCATTTCAGCGTGGACATGATCCAGGGCGGGGCCGGCACCTCCACCAACATGAACGCCAATGAGGTGATCGCCAATCTGGCCCTGATGCGGATGGGGCACCGCCCCGGCGATTACGCGCATCTGCACCCCAATGACG
>NZ_JBQKUH010000048.1:0-33219 GCF_054968485.1 Leisingera sp. G5_S3_59_S7 | reverse complement strand
ACAGGGGTCAGGTGAGAATGGCCCGGCTCAGATTCAGCCTGGCTTCCTCCAGCGCGTCGCCTGCGCCAAGGATATCCGTTTCTCGGGCGCATTGGATCGCATAGTTGATCACCGCCTCCAGGGCCGCCCGTTCATTTTCCCGCTCGCTCGCCTTGTTTTTCGCACCAGCCTCTTGCGGGCCGATTTCGAAGTTGCGCATGAGTTTCCTACCGAAGTGAGTAAATCTTGCTATGTCCTGGTTGCAGTGTTGTAGAAGGCTCACCCGCAGGGCAATGCACTTCTTAACTTTCTATTTACCTGTAGCGGATTTCTCACAGATGCGGGGAAGATCCGGGTCATTTTCCCCCTGGCCCATGCCGGAACACAGGGCGCAGAGCCCAGCCCTGCGGCCAAAGCCCCGGAGCGGCAGGCGCTGGCACATCATTCCAGCGCCTTACCGGTGTTCCTCGGCCGCAGTTGCGGCCAGGGCGCGGTTGTAGGCCTTCAGCGCATCCACATGGTAAAGCGCGCCGATAATTTCCTCCGTGCCGCCTTCCTCCATCATCACCGGCAGAAAGGGCACGTCGGCCCTGTCGAACACCGGCATCGCCGCCTCCAGCGAGGCAGAGGCGCGGATGCACAGCCCTTCCTCCACCAGCGCCTGGCACTCCTCCAGGCCGGCGCAGCGGCTGTCGCCCATCGGCCGCATCACGGCGCCTGTGCGGATCAGCGCCAGCAGATAGGCCTGCGGGCCTGCCGCGCAGTGGATGTCGCGCCGCTCCAGCTGGGTGAGGAAAAAGGAGCGGTCCACCAGCCGCGACGCCAGCGCGGTGGACATCGACACCGAAACCATCACCGCCAGGCCGATCTGCCAGTCGCCGGTCAATTCGAACACAATAAGGGTGGTGGAAATCGGCGCGCCCAGCACGGCGGCCGCCACTGCCCCCATCCCGGCAAAGGCATAAAGCGTGTGCGTGCCCGACACGTCCGGCAGCACCGAGGTCGCGATCAGGCCAAAGGCCAGCCCGGTCAGCGCACCGATCATCAGCGAGGGCGAAAACACCCCGCCGCCCATGCGCCCGCCCATGGTGATCGCCACGGCGGCTGTCTTGACGACGGTAAAGATCACCGCCTCCCCCAGCAGCAGCCCGCCGGTCAGCGCCAGCACCGTGGTCTCATAGCCGACGCCGATGATGTGCGGATACCAGACCGCGATCACTCCCAGCATGGCGCCCGACGCCGCCGGGCGCAGCCAGCGCGGCAGGCACAGCCGCTCCTGCACCTTGTTGCCCACCTTGTCGGCAAAGAAGATCGCCCGCATTTCGACCACAGCCACCAAGCCGCAGATCAGGCCCAGGATCAGGAAGGCCGGCAGCTCCACATAAAATTGCAGCGCTCCCGGCGTGACCAGGGTGAATTCGGTGACATCGCCGTATTCCAGCCGGTTGATCACGGTACCCGCGACCGAGGCAATCACGATCGGCGCAAAGGCGTTGACCGCGAAATGGCGCAGCACCACTTCCAGCGCGAACAGGGCGCCGGCAATCGGCGCGTTAAAGCTGGCGGACACCGCCGCCGCCACCGCACAGCCCAGCAGGTCGCGCCCGGTGATACCATCGGCATTGATCCGGTTGCTGACCCAGGTGGAAATGACACCCGCCATATGCACCACCGGCCCTTCGCGGCCCGTTGAGCCGCCGGTCGACAGCGTGATGAAGGACGCCAGCGCCGAGGCCAGCCCCTCCTTGTGCTCGACGCGCCCGTCATGCAGCGCCGCGCCCTCGATCACATCGGCGACCGAGCGCACGCGCCCGTCCGGGGTGAACCGGTCAAGGATCAGGCCGACCACCAGACCGCCGCCCGCAGCAATCGCCACCAGCACGTACCAGGGCAGCCCCTGCGCAAAACTATGGAGGTAGTCGACATCCGGCGCGCCATAGACCCAGGCCTGCAGCGCCGAGATCCCCTTGCGGAAAAACAGCGCCGCAAAGCCCGCGGCGATGCCGATCAGCAGCGCAATCAGCCAGAACTGGAACTGGCTGGGGCCGCGATTGCGCAGCACCCGCCAGATGTCCTTGAGGCCGGCCAGCCATTGCAGGGAAATTGCGGAAAGGGACGAACGGATTTCTTGCACCATAACCTGCCAGCGGGTCTTTTTTGTTTTCAATGGCCTACAACTGCCATGAAGCCAGTTAAAGAACCCTCACCCGGCCAGGTTTTGCGGCGGATTATCCGGCCAGCAACGCGCGGGCCGCGGCGCGGGCCTCGTTGGTGATGGTATCACCGGACACCATCCGGGCAAGCTCATCCACCCGCTCGGTGCCATCCAGCGGCACCACCTGTGACAATGTCATGCCATCGATCACCTGCTTGCGCACCTGCCAGTGATGGCCGCCAAGCGCCGCCACCTGCGGCGAGTGGGTCACCACCAGCACCTGGCCGCCGCTTGCAAGGTTCCGGAGCCTGCGGCCCACGGCATCCGCCGTCGCGCCGCCGACACCGCGGTCGATCTCGTCGAAGATCAGCGTCTTGCTGGCATCCTCGCCGCGCAGGCAGACCTTGAGCGCCAGCAGGAACCGGCTCAGCTCCCCGCCCGAGGCGATCTTGTTCAGCGGCCCGGCAGGCGCGCCCGGATTGGTGGCGACGGTGAAGGCCACCGCGTCGGTTCCGTCCGGCCCCGGATCTGCTGTGGTGATGCGGGTTTCAAACACCGCCCGCTCCATCTTGAGCGGCGCCAGTTCCGCCATCACCGCCTTGTCCAGCGATGCGGCGCCTTGGCGGCGCACGGCGCCCAGCTGTTTGGCGGCTTGCGCATAGGCGTCTTCCGCCGCCTTCAGCGCGGCTTCCTGATCGGCAAGGTTCTGATCGCCCGCATCCAGCGCCACCAGCTTGGCCCGCAGGGTCTCGGCATACTCGCCCAGCTCATCCGCCTGCACGCCGTGCTTGCGCGCCAGCGCGCGGATCGCAAACAGCCGCTCTTCGCAGTCCTCCAGTTCGCCCGGATTGAAGTCCAGGCTGCCAAGCACCCGCTCGACCCCGTCCTGAGCATCGCCCAGCTCAATCATCGCACGGCTCAGCGCCGCCAAAGGCTCGTCCAAGCCCGTATCGTCTTCCTGGCCCGCGACCCCCTCCAGCCAGCGCTGCGCCTCTCCCATTGCTCCCTCAGCCCCCTCGCTGAGGAGCGCATGGGCGCGGGCGATGTCGCCGCGGATGCGCTCAGCCGCCTGCATCTGGCGGCGGCGGGTGTCCAGCGCCTCATCCTCGCCCGGCTGCGGGTCCAGCTTGTCCAGTTCCGCCACCGCGTGACGCAGGAACTCTTCCTCGGCGCGCACAGCATCCAGCGCGGCGCGGGTGGCCGCCACCGTCTTGCGCGCCTTGGCCGCCCCGGCCCAGGCCGCCCGGACCCCGGCCAGCAGTTTCTGGGTGCCCGCATACTGATCCAGCAGCGCCATATGGCCGCGCGGGTTCAGCAGCCCGCGGTCGTCATGCTGGCCGTGCAGCTCCACCAGGGTTTCCGACAGCGCCCGCAGCACCTCGCCCGAGCAGCGCCGGTCGTTGACCCAGGCGGTCTTGCGTCCGTCGGCGGTGTTCACCCGGCGCAGGATCAGGCTGTCGCCGCCCGGCAGCCCGGCCTCCTCCAGAATCGCATGGGCAGGATGGCCCTCGCCCAGCTCGAACTCTGCCAGAACCTCGCCCTGCTTCGCGCCCTGGCGCACCAGTTCGGCGCGGCCGCGCCAGCCCAGCACAAAGCCCAGGCTGTCGAGAAGAATGGATTTGCCTGCCCCGGTCTCGCCGGTCAGCACATTCAGCCCAGGCTGAAAGTTCAGCTCCAGGTGGTCAATGATCAGGATATCCCGGATATCAAGCGCGCGCAGCATGGCCCCGCCCCGTTGCCGCAGCGGCCGTTACAGCCACTGCCCTTTCACCGTTTGCCGGTAGATCTGGCTCAGCCAGTTGTTGCCGCGGTCCTTGGGCTTGAGCCCGCTTGCCGTCAGCAGCCTGTAGCTGTCCTCATACCATTCGGTGGACTGGAAGTTGTGGCCCAGAATAGCCGCCGCAGTCTGCGCCTCACTGGTGAGGCCCAGCGACAAATACGCCTCGACCAGCCGGTGCAGCGCCTCAGGCGTGTGGCTGGTGGTCTGGAAGTCCTCCACCACCACCCGGAAGCGGTTGATCGCAGAGGTGTAATGGCCGCGGCGCAGGTAGTAGCGGCCGATCTCCATCTCCTTGCCCGCCAGATGGTCAAAGGCCAGGTCGAATTTCAGGATCGCCGAGGTGGCGTACTGGCTGTCCGGGTAGACCTCGATCACCGTGCGCAGCGCCTGCAGCGCCTGGAAGGTCAGCCCCTGGTCGCGGCCCACTTCGTCGATCTGGTCGTAATAGCTGAGCGCCAGCAGATACTGGGCGTACGCCGCATCTTCATCCGCCGGGTAAAAGTCGATGAAGCGCTGCGCGGCGGCGCGGCTGTTCTCGTAATCACGGGTGGAGTGATAGGCAAAGGCCTGCATGATCACCGCCTGTTTGGCCCACTCGGAATAGGGGTACAGGCGTTCGATCTCGGCAAAGTAATATACCGCATCCTTGGGCCGCCGGTTGGCCAGCTCAAACTCGCCGCGCTCATAAATCTGATCGGGCGCATAGGCCTCGACCGACTCGCCGCGCTTGACTGCACCGCCGTCCCCGCCGCAGCCCGCAAGCGCCGCCATCAGAACGACCGCGCCGAGGGTTCTGGCTCCTGCCCTGATGCCGTTCATTGTGCCTAACCTCACCGTCATTGACTTACGGGTGTCCGCCCCGGTTATGCCGTCTCTAGCATATTCGAATGGCGCGCAAAATGCCTTTCGCCACTTCCGCGCTCACTTGGCAGAGAAAGCGGCCTGCGGTCAAGGCTGCAGGGGACGGCCAGCCTCCGCGCCGCCCTGCCGGCCGCAGGAAAAGACCCGGGACAAGGGGGTCCCGGGCCAGTTGTCCGCTCGTTCCTGGTTTTCTGCCTTATGCCACGCGGCGCTGCTCAGACGGGATTTCCGACCAGATCAGCCCCTGCCCCGGAAGCCGTGCGGTCATCGCCGCATCACAGGCGACGGCCCGAACCGCGCCGGGCTCCGCAAACAAGGCGCGCAGCAAAGTGTTGGTCAGCGCGTGCCCCGCGCGCTCCCCAACGTAGCGCCCCAAGATCGGCCCCCCGGCCAGTGCCAGATCGCCCAAGGCATCCAGCATCTTGTGGCGTACAGGCTCATCCGAGTGGCGCAGGCCGGCGCCGCTCTCGACACGGTCCCCGTCAAACACAACCGCGTTTTCGCCCGGGACACCGCCCAGGGCGAGGCCATTGGCCTGCATGGCTTCGACATCCGCCTGGCGGCAGAAGGTGCGGCTGTCGCACAGTTCACGCGCAAAGCTGCCGTTGCGCATGTCCAGAACCTTGCTCTGGCGGCCGATGGCGGCCTCGGCAAAGTCGATGTGGAATTCGATGGTCAGACGGTCCGACGGCAGCAAAGTGGCGCGGGCGCCGTCCTTCTCGACCGTCACCGGCTTCAGCACCTGATAGGCAGTGGCCGGCACGCCCTGGCGCTGCACGCCGTAATGCATGATGCCGCGCACAAACGGCGCAGCGGAGCCATCGGCGATCGGCACTTCCGGACCGTCGATTTCGATCAGCGCGTTGTGCACGCCGCAGCCTGCCAGTGCTGCCATGATGTGCTCAACGGTAGAGACGCTGACACCGGAGGTATTGACCAGCCGGGTGCAGAGCGGGCTGCGCTCCACCAGGTCCCAGCGCGCCGGAACCACGGTGTTGCCCAATGCGATATCGGTGCGCTTGAACACGATCCCATGCCCCGCCGGAGCCGGGTTCAGGGTCATGCGGGCGGGCTTGCCGGAATGCAGGCCGACCCCTTCAAATGCCACCGATGCCTTGAGCGTATTCTGCACGTTGTGCCTCTTTTCACCATGTCCGGCCTCTCGGGCCGTGTTGCGAAGAGAGTTAAGGTTTTGGAAAAAATCCTACAACTCAATCTTTGTAACGGTTTGAAACATGGCTGTAACAGATAGGCAAAACATCGCTTAGAACCAGGCAAAACCCTCAAATAAAACAGGAAAAGCCGCCCAAAGGCGGCTTTCCTCAGCGTGATATGTGATGCGTCAGTTTGCCTGGCGGCGCAGGAACGCGGGGATTTCGATGCGTTCCTGGTCGGGATCGGGCTGCTGCGCCTGTGCCTGCTGCGGCTGCGCCGAAGGGGCCTGGGCCTGCATTGCGGGCTGCTGGCGCACCGCCTGCGGCTGCTGTTTGGCGGCCGGGGCTTCAGCTGTTCCGGTCATCCGGTGGATCAGCGAATTCAGGCCAAAGCGGCGCTGGCCCTCAGGCTGCTGTTGCTGTTGCTGTTGCTGTTGCGGCTGCTGCGGTGCCGGCGCAGCGGGCGCCACCGGGCGCGGCTGCTGGGCTTGCGGCTGCTGAACCCGCTGGGCAGCCGCCTGCAAACGCTCCAGCGCCTGCGGCGACGGGGTGCCCGGCGCGGGCGCCTTGGGCGCGACAAAGGCGTCGGGCTGCTGGCCGGCCGCATCCGCTTGCGGACGGAATTCCGGCACCTGCGGGCGGTAGGCCGGCGGCGGCAGGCCATCATCGCCCATCCGCTCCGGCTCTTCGAACACGTCACCGGACTGCTCCTGCTCGGCTGCCTGCTGCACGTTCAGCTCTTCGAAAAGCGACGGCTCTTCCAGCGCTGCGGCGGCTTCCGCGGCCTCCGGCACCGGGGCCGGAGCGGCCTCAGCCGGTGTCGGCTGCTCGACCGGGGTTTCCAGCTCCAGCGGTGCGGCGCGGCTCTCCTCGACGCTGACGGTCTGGCGCAGCGGTGCAGACATCGGGCGGCGCGGCACCGGCATGTCGGTGTTCACGTCGGTTGCGTCGATGCCTGTGGCCACGACGGACACGCGCATCTTGCCTTCCATGCCGGTGTCCAGGGTGGAGCCGACGATGATGTTCGCATCCGGGTCCACTTCCTCGCGGATGCGGTTGGCGGCCTCGTCCAGTTCGAACAGGGTCAGGTCATGGCTGCCGGTGATGTTGATCAGCACGCCCTTGGCGCCGCGCAGGCTGATTTCGTCCAGCAGCGGGTTGGCAATCGCCTTTTCGGCGGCCTGGACCGCGCGGTCCTCGCCCTCGCCCTCGCCGGTGCCCATCATCGCCTTGCCCATCTCATCCATCACTGCACGGACGTCGGCAAAGTCGAGGTTGATCAGGCCGGGGCGGACCATCAGGTCGGTCACGCCTTTGACGCCCTGGTACAGCACGTCATCCGCCATCGAGAACGCCTCGGTGAAGGTGGTCTTCTCATTGGCGAGGCGGAACAGGTTCTGGTTCGGGATGATGATCAGGGTGTCGACCACCTTCTGCAGGCTTTCGACACCCGCTTCAGCCTGGCGCATCCGCTTCAGGCCTTCAAACTGGAACGGCTTTGTGACGACACCAACGGTCAGCACACCCAGTTCCCGCGCGGCCTGCGCGATGATCGGCGCGGCGCCGGTGCCGGTGCCGCCGCCCATGCCTGCGGTGATAAAGCACATATGCGCGCCCGCCAGGTGGTCGACGATCTGCTCGATGCTTTCCTCAGCCGCGGCAGAGCCGACTTGCGGGCGGGCGCCTGCGCCCAGGCCTTCGGTGACCTTGATGCCCAGCTGGACGCGGCTCTTGGCAGCGCTTTGCTGCAGCGCCTGCGCGTCGGTGTTGGCCACGACGAATTCGACGCCATCCAGTTCCTTGGCGATCATGTTGTTGACGGCATTGCCGCCGGCGCCGCCGACACCGAACACGGTGATCTTCGGCTTCAACTCTTCATTCCCGGGCATTGAAAGGTTCAACGTCATGCTCATACCGCCTGTGTTACCTGCCCTTCCCGCAAAGGGCGTATTCCTGTCCTATTCACCATAATCTTACCGCGCAGGGGATGTTTCGTCATCCCAAAAAGCACAATGTGCCACAAAATACGGCCTCATTCTGAGGTCAAAACCGCGGTATTTCGCCGTCCCTAGCAGATATTGCGGAAAGAGCACAAGCCAAACACAACACACAGAAGCCATCCGCAAAATCCCAACTTGCGGAGGACGTTTCCATGATACGTGGCTGGCCACTGCCCGGCCTGCTGACTCGCCGCTTTTCGCGGACGTTAAGAACAACCTAACGGGTCCTGCCGGCGCTGTCACGCCCTCTTTGACCTTCCAGGTTGAATGAATTTCCGGCTTACCAGTTGTCGCGGAACCAGCGCACGGCGCGGCCCAGGGTGCCCGCCGGATGGCGGCTGGCGGGCATGTCGAAATCCCACCATTCATCCTGCGGATGGGCCGCAAACAGGCACAGCCCCACGGCCGAGGCAAAGCCCGGCCCGGTCGCCGATTGCGGCAGGCCGTGCACCCGCAGCGGGCGGCCCAGGCGCACCTGCTGGCCCAGGATCCGGCTCGCCAGACCGTCCAGCCCCATGATCTGGCTGGAGCCGCCGGTCAGCACGATCTGCTGGCTGGACAGGTATTCGAACCCGGCCGCATCCAGCCGCGCCCGCACCTCCTCCAGGATCTCCTCGACCCTGGGCCGCATGATGCCGATCAGCTCAGCCCGGCTGACGGTGCGGCGGTCGTGCTCCCAATCACCGGTATCACCGCCGATGTCGATCATGTCGCGGTCGTCGGCACCGGTGGCATGGACGCCGCCGCAGAAGGTCTTGATCCGCTCTGCATTGGACAGCGGCACCCCCAGCCCCATCGAAATGTCGCTGGTGATGTGATCGCCGCCCAGCCGCACCGCGTCGGCATAGATCATGTGCTTCTTCATGAAGATCGAGATTGAGGTGGAGCCGCCGCCCATGTCGATGCAGGCCGCGCCCAGCTCCTGCTCATCCTCAACCAGCGCCGAAAAGCCGGAAACATAGGCCGAGGAGGCGATCCCCGCCAGCTCCAGATCGCAGCGCTGGATGCAGCGCACCAGGTTCTGCACGGCGATGGCGTCCACCGTCAGCATGTGCATGTCGACGGCCAGGGTCTGCCCCATCTGGCCGCGCGGATCGGCCAGGCCAGAGCGGTTGTCGAGCGCAAAGTTCACTGGCTGGGCATGCAGCACCTCGCGGCCCGCGCCGTATTCCGGCACCTCGCAGGCGGCCAGCACCTGGGCGACCTCATTCTCCGACACAACCTGGCCCGCAAGGTCCAGGGCCGCATCCAGCCCGTAAGAGCGCGGATTAGCACCAGAGAAACAGGCAATCACGTGATCGACCCGCACCTCGGCCATCTTCTGCGCCGCCTGCACCGCGGTGCGGATCGCGCGCTCGGTTTCCTGCATCGCGGTAATTTCGCCGAACTGTACCCCGCGCGACCGGGTGGTGGCAGCGCCGATCACCCGGAAACCCGACTGCCCGGCCAGCGCCCCGATGGAGCCGTCCTCGCTCAGGCGGCCGGTGCCGTCAAAGCGCAGCACCAGGCAGGCGATCTTGGAGCTGCCCACATCCAGAATGGCCACCACGCCGCGCTGCATCGCCTGACGCCGCATCTGCCGCATTGCCCGCTGCGACTGATAGAGATCTGTCATGTTACTGCCCGCCCCCATTCAACTGCCGGATCCGCCACCAGTTTTCCACTGAGTTTTCGGTCATCCGCACGGTCGGGCGCCCAGCCAGGCGCATATCCACCGCCGCAACATCGCGTTCCAGCAAATCCTGTACTTCACTCACCGCCAGCACCCGCTCCAAGGCGCGCACCGGATCGTCCGCCGGCAGCATGATGCGCTGCTTGCGGTCCAGCACCACGTCCCAGCGGCGCTCCCCCACGCGCACCAGGCCGCGCAGCCGGGGACCCAGCGGTTTCGCCGCCGCAAACAGCCGCAGCGCCTGCGCCGCGTGCTTGGCTGCGCCCCTGCCCGCGATCAGCGGCAGGTCGGGGTGCAGACTGCGGCGGCCCAGCTCGGCCACGTGAATGCCGTTTTCGTCCAGCAGCGCCAGCCCCTCGCGGCTGCGCCAGATCAGCGCCGGTTCGCGCTCCTCGACGTCCACCTGCAGGATGCCGCCCGGGCGGATCCTGACACTCGCGGATTTCACCGGGTCCAGCCCGGTGATCACATCACGGATCTGCTCCAGGTCCAGATCAAAGGAGCTGACGGGGAAATCCAGCGGCACCACCTCGCGGATGTCCTGGGCCACGCTGGTGCCCGCCCCGTCCACCGCCATCACCTTGACCATGAACTCAGGCCGTTCCTGGATCGCGGCGCGGGCATCATTGATCAGCCCCTGCAGCGCGCCGCGGCGGCCCTCATCCGCCAGATAGGCGCTGCCGGCCGCCAGGATCAGACAGAGCGGCACCCCGAACCGCAGGCCGAAACGGATGCCCGGCGTCAGCATCCAGCGCTGCAGCCGGTACTTCAGCCGCGACGGCGCCGGGTCCGCCCGCCCTTCTTCCGGCTTGCGGAACCACCCCTTCAGCGATTGCATGAGGCATCCTCCACCATCCAGGCGCAAAGCTGGCCGAAGGTCATGCCGCAATGGGCCGCCTGCTCCGGCACCAGCGAAGTCGGCGTCATGCCGGGCTGGGTGTTGGTCTCCAAAAGCACCAGGCCGCTGGCGCCGCGCGCCTCGTCCCAGCGGAAATCGGTGCGGCTGACACCGCGGCAGCCCAAAGCCTCATGCGCCTTCAGCGCGTATTCCAGGCACAGGTCATGGATTTCCCGCGGCAGGTCCGCAGGCAGCACATGGCGCGATCCGCCGGGCTTGTACTTGGCGTCGTAATCATACCAGCCGTCGGTCAGGATATCGGTCACCGTCAGCGCCCGGTCCCCGATCACCGTAGTGGTCAGCTCGCGTCCGGGCGCATAGGTCTCGACCATCACCTGCTGCGGCATCTCCTGCGACAGCTGCGGCGGGCCGTTTGCGGCCTCATGCACGATATAGATGCCGACGCTGGAACCCTCGTTGTTGGGCTTCACCACATAGGGCGGCGCCATCACGTGGCCGGCCGTGACGTCCTCTTTTGCAAATAGCCCGCTGTCGACCACCGGCAGCCCGGCGGCGCGGTAGACCTCCTTGGAGCGCTGCTTGTCCATTGCCAGCGCCGAGGCCAGCACCCCGGAATGAGTATAGGGCAGGCCCAGCCACTCCAGCAGGCCCTGGACGCAGCCGTCCTCGCCCCAGCGCCCGTGCAGCGCGTTGAACACCACATCCGGCTTTGCCTCTGCCAGGCGCGCGTGCAGGTCCCGGCCTGCATCCACCTCAACAACCTCGAACCCCTCACCGCGCAAAGCGGCCGCGCATTCACGGCCGCTGGACAGCGATACCTCGCGTTCGGCTGACGGTCCGCCCATCAGCACCGCGACTTTCGGGAGTGCCCTGCTCGACTTACTCACCTCGAAGCGCCTCAATATGCGGGGCTTTTCTGCCCCTGGTTCTTGGAGCCCTGAACGGGCCCGCCTTATGCCTTGGTGCCGGGGTTCCCCCGGCGGGTTCTTGCGGGGCTCCGCACCCCAGTGTCTGGCGGGGCTGCAGCCCCTTCATCCGGCATGCCATTGCCGCCTCTTCGGCACCCTAACGCCCAAATTCTTACCGGGGTGTTAACACTGCCTTTACCACGTTTAACAATTGCCGCTGCCCGGGTCCCGCCGGGACCATATGGTGACCTTAAGCTGCGGCAACAGAAGCCTTTGTCAGCATTCAGGTTTTCAAGTTATTCGGGAAGCGGATCACCAATCCGCATGATTTCCCACTCTAGCCTGATGCCGGAATTCTCGTAAACCTTTTTCCGCACGTCCTCGCCCAGCCCTTCCAGATCTGCGGCAGTTGCGCCACCGGTGTTGATCATGAAATTGGAATGCTTCTCGCTCATCTGCGCACCGCCGCGCCGGGCGCCGCGCATCCCGGCGTTGTCAATCACCTTCCAGGCCTTGAGGTCATGCACATCATCCGCCTGCCCGGTCGAGGAGAACCCCGCCGGGTTGCGGAAGGTGGACCCGGCCGAGCGGTCCTTGACCGGCTGCGTTTCATCCCGCTTCTGCAACTGCGCTTCCATCCGGGCATGCAGCTCCGCCGGATCGCCCTTGGGGCCGCGCAGTTTCGCCGATACCAGCACCGCGCCTTCGGGGAACGCAGTCTGCCGGTACTGAAAGCCCAGCTCTTCGGCGGTGATCTCGCGGATCTCGCCCTGGCGGGTGACGATGGTCGCCGAGACAAACACATCCGCGGTATAGCTGCCATAGCAGCCCGCGTTCATCCGCACCGCGCCGCCGATCGAGCCGGGAATGGTGCGCAGGAAGGTGAGGTCGATGCCCGCATCCGCCGCTTTCCTGGCCACATGCGCATCCAGCGCAGCAGCCCCCGCGGTAACGGTGTCACCATCGGTTTCGATGCCGTTAAAGCCGCGGCCCAGACGGATCACCACCGCGCGCAGGCCCCCGTCGCGCACGATCAGGTTGGAGCCCACCCCCATCGGGAACACCTGCACCGCAGGGTCCAGCTGGCGCAGGAATTCCACCAGATCCTCGACATCCGCGGGCTGGAACAGGTGGTCGGCCGGGCCGCCTACCCGCAGCCAGGTCAGCTCTGCCAGCAGCTTTTGCCGCGTCAGCCGCCCGCGAGCCGCCGGAAGTATAATTTCAGAACGCGCCGCCATCGTCTTTTCTGCCCCAGTTTCCAGCCTATGAACGCGCATAGTCCGTAAACAAGATGGCCATTGAAATAAAGGGACAACACGACCTGGCGGACGTCGTGTTCATGATTCTGCTCAAACCGGTTGACCGCCAGCCAGATCAGAATGGCCGCCCAGAGCAGCACCAGCCCGATGGCCAGCCGGCGCCAGCGGTGGCGGGCAAGAAGATAAAACCCGATCAGCCAAGCGGCACCGAACGCCAGCCAGATTGTAAACACAACGGCCATACACAGCCTCCACCGCCGGCAGACACATGCCGGCTTCAAAAAGAAACAAATATTCCAAGGGCAGTCGTTCTTCTCAGGCAGTGATACTGACGGACTGGAAAAATTTCGTTAAGCGCACCGCCAAGGGGCCGCCTGTCAGCGCCGCAGCGAGCGCCTGATATAGCGGCCCAGGTAAATCACCGGCCAGCGCAGCACCGACATTCCGGCCAGCAGCACCGCCAGCCCCCACCAGGGGCCGTTCTCCCAGGTCACATAGCCCAGCAGCGGAATCCCCAGCGCAATCAGCACATAGGCCCGGGTCCAATGGCCGTCGCGGCTGGGGATCATGCCCAGAATATTGGCGGCCAGCGCCCAGACAGCGGCCAGCGTCAAAGACAGCGTCATCTCCGGCTCCTCACCCCGCCAGCTTCATCTGGCCGGAAATATCCCGGGGGGAGCCGCCACAGGCGGCGGGGGGCAGAGCCCCCTGCTGCAGCCGCATTCCTCAGCGTTCCAGCCGCGCAGGCAGACCGTTGGCCCAGGTGCTGATGGTGCCCGCGCCCAGGCAGACCACCATGTCGCCGGGCCGCGCCTGCTCGCGCACCAGGCGCTCCAGGTCTTCCTCATTCAGCAGGGCACGGGCGTGGCGGTGGCCGTGGCGGATCAGGCCCGCCACCAGATCGTCGCGGCTGGCGCCCTCGATCGGGTCTTCACCGGCAGAGAACACCTCAGCAATCGCCACCACGTCGGCCTCGTTGAAACAGGCGCAGAAATCGTCGAACAGGTTCGACAGGCGGGAATAGCGGTGCGGCTGATGCACCGCGATGACCCGGCCCTCGCAGGCCTGGCGCGCCGCCTTCAGCACCGCGGCGATCTCCACCGGGTGGTGGCCGTAGTCGTCGATGATGGTAACGCCATTCACCTCACCCACTTTGGTGAAGCGGCGGTTCACCCCGCCGAAATTGGCCAGCGCCTCGCGGATTTCGGTGCTGTTCATGCCCAGATGCCGCGCCACTGCCACGGCGGACAAGGCGTTAGAGACATTGTGGTCCCCCGGCATCGGCAGGGTGCAGCCCTCGATCACCCTGTCCTCGGCCTGCAGCACCACGTCGAAATGCGCCACACCCGCCTTGTAGGTCAGGTTCACCGCCCGCACATCAGCCTGCGCATTGAAGCCATAGGTCACCACCCGGCGGTCGGAGATCCGGCCCACCAGCGCCTGCACCTCCGCATGGTCGGTGCAGCAGACCGCGATGCCGTAGAACGGAATGTTGGAGACAAACTCCAGGAAGCCGTCGCGCAGGCGGTCGAAGTCGCCCCAATGCTCCATATGCTCCGGGTCGATGTTGGTCACCACGGCAATGGTCGCGGGCAGCCGGTTGAAGGAGCCGTCGCTCTCATCCGCCTCGACCACCATCCACTCGCCCTGCCCCATCCGCGCGTTGGAGCCATAGGCGTGAATAATGCCGCCGTTGACGATTGTGGGGTCGAACCCGCCCGCCACCATCAGCTCTGCCATCATGGTGGTGGTGGTGGTCTTGCCATGGGTGCCGCCAATGGCGACATTCGATTTCAGCCGCATCAGCTCTGCCAGCATATCGGCGCGGCGCACCACCGGCAGACCGCGCAGGCGGGCCTCGTCCAGCTCCGGATTGCCCGGCTTGATCGCGGAGGAGATCACCACAACCGCGGCCTCCTCCAGGTTCTTTGCCTGCTGGCCCACAAAAATCCGCGCGCCCAGCTCTTCCAGCCGGCTCGTGATCTTGGAGGCCTTCAGGTCCGATCCCTGCACCATATAGCCCAGGTTCAGCAGCACCTCGGCAATGCCCGACATGCCGATGCCCCCGATGCCGACAAAGTGGATCGGGCCGACGTCACCAGGCAGTTTGGTTGCAGGGTTCATAACGTTTATCCTTCCTCGGCCAGTTGCTCCACCAATGCCGCCAGGCGTTCGGTGGCATCGGGAACTCCGGCGCTTAGTGCAGCAGACGCCATTTGCGCGGCAGCCTGCGGGTTACTCAGAATCGCGCCCATATGCTCTGCCAGCACCGGGATATCAAGGGCGCTTTCGGGAATCATCACGGCAGCATTGGCATCAACCAGACCGCGGGCATTGGCGCTCTGGTGGTCGCCTGCAGCGGCGGCAAAGGGGACCAGGATCGACGGCCGCCCGATGATCGAGATATCCGCGACCGAGGAGGCGCCCGAGCGCGAGATCACCAGCTGCGCCTCCGACATGCGGGCGGGCACATCGGTGAAAAACGTCTGCACGTCGGCGTTAATACCATTGCTGGCATAAAACGCGCTGACCCGTTCCAGGTCTTCTTCCCGCGCCTGATGCGAGACGCGCAGGTGCTGGCGGATGTTGTCCGGCAGCGCGGCCACCGCGGCGGGCACCACATCGGACAGGATCCGCGCGCCCTGGCTGCCGCCCATGATTAGCAGCGACATCGGATAATCCCCCGGCGGGATATAACCCGCGCCCGCCCGCTCCATCACCGCGCTGCGCACCGGGTTGCCCACGTGTTCATGCGGCACGCCCTCGGGCAGCGCAGTTGGCCAGGTGCCGCAGGCCACGCCCGCGACGCGGGTGGCAAAGATCTGGTTGACGCGGCCCAGCACGCCGTTCTGCTCATGGATCATCCGCGGCAGTTTCAGCAGCGTCGCCGCCCCCAGCGCCGGTATCGACGGGTAGCCGCCAAAACCAATCACAGCGTCCGGGCGCTCGCGCCGCATCTGCGCTGCCATCGACAGAACGCCAGCCGCGATCTTCGGCCCCGCCAGCGCCTTGGCCAGCAGCCCGCCGCGGGCGAAGGTGGCCGAGGAGACCTCGGAAATCTCCACCGCGCTTGGAAACGCCGCGGTGTAACGCGCCCCGCGCGCATCGGTTGACAGCTTCACCCGCCAGCCGCGCGCCAGCATCGCCTCGGCCAGCGCCTGTGCAGGAAACATATGGCCGCCGGTTCCGCCGGCAGCCATCAAAAGCAGCTTATGTGCCATCCCAGGTGGTCTCTTTCCAAATCTCGTCAGCGGCCGCGGCCATTCAGGTAATCGGCAATCCCGCCCTGCGGGCGCGTCCGGGTAAAGGCCAGGAGCATACCCACTGCGATCCCGGTGGCAATCAGCGAGGATCCGCCGTAGCTGACAAACGGCAAAGTCATGCCTTTTGCAGGCAGCAGCCGCACCGCAACACCCATGTTGATCATTGCCTGAACGCCGAACATGCACACGAGGCCCGTGCCCGCCAGACGGATGAAGGTATCGCGCTCGCGCATCAGCCGGAACAGTGAGCGCACCACGATGGAGGCGTAAAGCACGATCAGCACCGCCACCAGAACCAGCCCGTATTCCTCCGCCGCGACGGCGACGATGAAATCGGTATGGGCATCCGGCAGCGACCATTTCACCTGCCCCTCGCCAACGCCGACGCCGAACAGTCCGCCCTCGCGGATCGCATTGGTGGCATAGCCCAGCTGGGTTGTGGGATCGACATCGGGGTTCAGAAAGCCGTCGATGCGGCGGGCAAAGTGTTCCGAGCTGTTATAGGCAAAGATACCGCCCAGCACGACCACCGCGGCCATACAAACAAGCAGCAGCATCGGCGCGCCTGCCACGAAATACATCACCCCCCAGCCGAACAGGATCAGGCTCGCCTGGCCGAAATCAGGCTGCAGGACCAGCATCATCACCACCATCATGCACAGCGCAAAGGACATCAGCGTGCCCGGCGGGCCGTTGATCTGCTGGCTGGCGGCAATCATCCAGGCCGCAACGACGATGAAACCCGGCTTCAGGAACTCCGACGGCTGCAGCGAGGCAAAGCCCAAGCTGTACCAGCGCACCGCACCCTTGCCGAAATCGGTGCCGAAAATGGGCAGAAATGCCAGCGCCACAAAGGCCACGGCAAAGCCGACCACCGCCAGCCGCCGCACCAGCGTCGGCGACATCACCGAGGTGATCAGCATCGCGGCCAGCGCCGTCAGCCCGAACACCGCCTGCCGCTGCACATAGTGGAAATTGCCGAACCCGTTCCGCTCCGCCAGCGGCACTGAGGCGGCAAGCCCCAGGAGCAGGCCGATCACGAACAGCATCAGGATGCAGGACATCGTCCATTTATCCAGCGTCCGCCACCATTTCGGAAGGATCGGCTCGCCTGCCCGCACAGGAACCGCGCCATAGACCATCTCAGTCATGGGAATACCGCCACTAATTGCCTCGCTCCGCCCCATTTTTCGGGGTCTCACCTAAACTGTAACGATTCGTGAGCGATGGCGCCAGAAAAAGAACGCCCTTCGGCGGAATCCCACCGCCGCGCCGCACCCCCGTCTTGACAGGCAAGAAGCTGCCCGCACGCCGGCGGCAATCCGCAAATGCCCGCCGCCCGGCCCTCCCCCTTGCGCCGGCGCCGGTTCCGTGGTCGATGCCCGCCATGCAGATAAACACCCTGATTCTCGGCGCCGGCGCAGCTGGCATGATGTGCGCGCGCTACGCGGGCGGCAGCACCCTGGTGATCGACCACGCCAAGGCGCCGGGCGAAAAGATCCGCATTTCCGGCGGCGGCCGCTGCAATTTCACCAACATGTATGCAGAGGCGAAGAACTACCTTTCCGCCAATCCGCATTTCTGCAAGTCGGCGCTGGCCCGCTACACCCAGTGGGACTTTATCGATCTGGTCAGCCGCCACGGCATCGCCTGGCACGAGAAAACCCTGGGCCAGCTGTTCTGCGACGGCTCCGCCAAGCAGATCATCGCCATGCTGACGCAGGAGATGGCGCAGGCGGGCGCGGACCTGTGGCTGCAGACCTCGGTGGAATCTGCCGAACAAGCTGCAGAAGGCTTCCGCGTCCAGCTGCTGCGGGAGGGCCAGCCGCAGACCGTCACCTGCCGCAACCTGGTGCTGGCCACCGGCGGCAAGTCGATCCCCAAGATGGGTGCCACCGGGCTTGCCTACGACCTCGCCCGCCAGTTCGGGCTGGAGGTGACGGATACGCGCCCGGCGCTGGTGCCCTTCACCTTCCCCGACGGGCGCTTCCAGCCGCTGGCCGGCACCGCCCTGCCTGCGCGCCTCAGCAACCACCGCACCGCCTTTGACGAGGCCCTGCTGTTCACCCACCGCGGCCTCTCGGGGCCCTCGGTGCTGCAGCTCTCCTCCTACTGGCGCGAGGGCGAGGAGATCACGGTGAACCTGATCCCGGAAACGCCGCTTTTCGATCTCCTGCGCGAGCAGCGCCAGGCCGAGGGCCGCCGCGACCTGACCACCGAACTCTCCCGCCACCTGCCCGGCAAGCTGGTCGATTTCCTGAAACCGGAACTCGATCTGAAAGGCCGCCTCGCCGACCAGTCCGACGCCGCACTCACCGCGCTGTGCGAAGCACTGCAAAACTGGCGCCTGCTGCCCGCCGGCACCGAAGGCTACCGCACGGCCGAAGTCACCCTGGGCGGCATCTGCACGGACGGCCTTTCCTCCAAAACCATGGAAGCCAAAACCGCCCCCGGCCTCTATGCCATCGGCGAAGCCGTGGACGTGACTGGCTGGCTTGGCGGCTACAACTTCCAATGGGCCTGGTCATCAGGCTTTGCCGCAGGCACCGCCATCGCCGCCAAGGGCTGAGCGCGGCTTTACACCAAGGCGCCTGCCTGCTATTTAGTTACCGTGATAACTTAAAAGGAGTTTCCCATGACCGCCCCCTTTCAGCTGATCGCCAAAATCACGCCAAAGCCGGACCATGCGGACGCGGTCCGGGACAGCCTGCTCAGCATTCTCGCCAAGACACGCGCCGAGCCGGGCTGCCTGAAGTTCAATCTGCTCGAGGGACGCGATGGCGGCTGTTTCTACCTGGACGAGGAATGGGCCAGCGACGACGCCCTGGCAGAACACTACGCCGCCCCCTACATCACCCCGATCTTCGCCAAATACGAGGACTGGCTGGCGGCACCGGTTGAAATCCACAAAATGACGCCGCTGGCCTGACCGCCAGTGTTCTTCCTCAAGGAGCTCCCGTCGCAGCAGATGGTCGAAGCCTTCGCCGCTCCCTGCGGCGCGGACCCTGCGCAGATAACCGGCGCCCTTGTGATGATGCGGCGCGCCAGTCTCCTCATCCGCAGGCTCGACGGCTATTTCGCCGCTCATGGGCTGTCGCAGCTGCGGTTCCTGGTGCTGATCGTGATCGACCGGGAACCGGAGCGCCAGTCGCTGACGCCGAATGAAATCGCGCAGCGGATAGATATCTCCAAGCCGGTGCTCAGCAGGACATTGCACGCACTGGAGCAGGACAGCCTGATACAGCTCGCCGCAAGCCGGACAGACGGGCGCTCCAAGGAGGTCTTTCTCACCGCAGAAGGCCGCCAGCGGCTGCATGACCTCCTCCCCGGCTATTTCAGCATCCTGTCAGCGGAGACAGCAATACCCGCCGCTGACTGACGCTCAGCCACTGCCGCGGACAGCCAGGCACCGCACCTTCCGGAGCTTTCCGCTTCGGAGCCGCCTTCGCTTGGGCAAAGGCGGCCAGGGATGACGGGCGGGGTCAAGGGAAATCGCGGAGGCTCCGCCGCAGGCGGATACCGCTATTTCCCTTGGCCGCGCGCGGCAGCTTTGACAGGCACAGGACACGTGAAGGCGGGTGCGACGCGGATTTTCCGCTTAGGTGAGCCTGAAGCCCCTTTCCCCGCTCTCCTCACCCCAGCCGCGTCTTCACTTCCGCGGTAAAATCCTCGCCGCGCTGCTCGAAGTTATCGTACTGGTCAAAGCTCGCCGCGGCAGGCGCCAGCAGCACGGTGTCGCCGTCTTGCGCGTCCGCCATCGCCCGTTCCACCGCTGCCGCCATGGTGGTGCAGACGTCTGCTTCCACATCCAGCTGCAGGGCAAAACCCGCCGCCTCGCGGCCGATCACATAGGCCTTCACCACGTTGCCAGTCCGCCCTTTCAAGGCGTCCAGACCGCCGTCCTTTTCCAGCCCGCCGCAGATCCAGCGGATGTTCTTGAAGGCACTCAAGGCTTTGACCGCACTGTCCACATTGGTCGCCTTGCTGTCATTCACATAGCGCACGCCGCCTGCCTCAGCGATGGTCTGGCTGCGGTGCGGCAGGCCGGGGAAGGTGGCCATCGCATCGCCGATCAGCCGCGGCGCCAGCCCCAGGGTGCGCGCCGCCGCATAGGCTGCGCAGGCGTTCTGGTGGTTGTGCGCCCCCGGCAGCCCCATCATCCCGCGCAGGTCGATGGAGGCCGCCTGCCGCCCCTTGCGGTACTCGCTCAAGAAGCCCTTCTTTGCAAAGACCTGCCAGCCCGGCCCGGTCAGCTTATGCGTCGCGGAAATGCGGATCACACGGTCGTCGCTGGCGCCCTCGGACAGCTGGCCCGCCAGGAACAGCCCCTCGTCCTCGTCGATGCCGATGACTGCACGGTCCGGGCCGCCCTCGGCGAACAGGCGGCGCTTGGCGGCGAAATAGCCGCCCATGCCGCCGTGCCGGTCCAGATGGTCGGGCGACAGGTTGGTGAACACCGCCACATCCGGGGTCAGCGCGCGGGCAAGCTCCGTCTGATAGCTCGACAGCTCCAAGACCACCACGCCGCCCTCGCCCGGCGGGTCGATGTCCAGCACACCGCGGCCGATGTTGCCCGCCAGCTGGCTCTCGCGGCCCGCCTCCTGCAGGATGTGATGCAAGAGCGCCACCGTGGTCGATTTGCCGTTCGATCCCGTGACCGCAACCACCCGGGGCGGCTGGTCGTGCATCTGCCACTCAGCGTCGGCAAAGGAACGGAAGAACAAGCCGATATCATTGTCCACCGGCACCCCGGCCTCCATCGCGGCGCGGATCACCGGATTGGGTTTCGGATACAGATGCGGAATGCCGGGCGAGGTGATCAGCGCCACCACATCGTCAAAGGCGCCGCCCTTGTGCAGGTCGCGGCAGGTGAACCCTTCGGCCTCAGCCGACTCCCGCGCTGCCGGGTTGTCATCCCAGCACAGCGCCTCCGCGCCGCCTGCCCGCACCGCGCGGGCGGTGGCCAGGCCGGACCGCCCCAGCCCCAGAACCGCCAGTTTCGCGCCCTCATATCCTTTGACCGGGATCATCGCCTGTACTCCCTCGAAATCTGTGCCGAAACCGCTACCCGATCCCTTCAGGCTTTGCCAGTGCCCTCAGCCAGCGCCGTCAGATTGACAAGCCCCGGCCCATGCCCGAAGTTCGCCGCGAGGCAACAGGAGGACGCGGCGCGTGGCACCGGATATGCAAAGCCTGCTCGACCGGATCAGCGCAGAGATGCGCAGCCGCACCGACCGCGGCGTGGTCGCCAGCTATATTCCCGAACTCGGGCAGGTCGACCCGGACCAGTTCGCCATCGCGGTCGCCACCGCCGATGGCAGGCTGTTTCACGCGGGCGATGCGCAGACCCGGTTTTCGGCGCAAAGCATCACCAAGGTGTTCACCCTCGCCATTGCACTCGGCCGCGCAGGCGACCAGCTCTGGAGCCGGGTCGGGCGCGAGCCTTCGGGCACCGCCTTCAATTCCATCGTCCAGCTGGAGCATGAGCGCGGCCGCCCCCGCAACCCCTTCGTCAACGCAGGCGCTATCGTCACCACGGATGAGCTGCTGGCGGGCCGCGAGCCCCGGGAAGCGCTGGCGGAAATCCTCGGCTTCATCCGCGCCGCCGCCGGCGACGAGGACATCCATATCAACAAGAACGTGGCCAGCTCGGAGACCCGCCACGGCCACCGCAACTTTGCCCATGCCAACTTCCTGGCGGCCTTCGGCAACCTCAAGAACACGCCGGAGAAAACGCTGGGCACCTATTTCCACCAATGCGCCACCGAAATGACGACGGTGCAGCTGGCCAAGGCCGGACGGTTCCTGATCGGTGCCGACAAGGGCCCCAGCATGGTGTCGCAGGGCCGGGTCCGGCGGCTGAACGCCCTGATGCTGACCTGCGGCCATTACGACGGATCGGGCGAGTTTGCCTACCGCGTCGGCCTGCCCGCCAAAAGCGGTGTCGGCGGCGGTATTCTGGCGATCGTGCCGGGCAAGGCCAGCGTTGCGGTATGGTCGCCCGGGCTGGACCATAACGGCAATTCCAAGCTGGGCACCGAAGCGATGGAGCGGCTGGCCCGCGAAATGGATTGGTCGGTGTTCTGACATCCGCGCGCCGCCCGCGTGTTGCGCAACCGCCGCACGCTGCCCTCACGCGATCTTCACCCGCCCGCGCTAGTTTCAATGCGTTGCAACGAGAAGACCAGGAGACCGGCCCCCTCAGACCACCTCCTCATTGGGTGCAGGGCGGGTCCGCACAGGCCGATAGACGGACATGGCCCCGTGGCAAGGGCCATCCGATGCTCCGCCCCTTTGGCGGCGCCGCCTTCTTCTAAAAAGACAAACCGCCCGAAGCGGCAGCCCCGAGCGGTTCCACAGATCAGAGTGTTCAAACCGCCCCGCCGGAACGTCCGGCGCGGCGGACAAAACCGGTGTGGCTCAAGGCGCCTTCAGCGTCGCCAGGCCCTTCATCGCGACCGCGGCGCCCTCCAGAGCATTTACTGAACCTATTGCCTTGCTCTCCAGCAATACCAGAGAAAAACACAGTAGATAAAAGGCAACACCAAAGAAAGACCTGTGAGGGTCCAGAAAACAACTCCCCTTCCGTCAAGTGCATCTGGCAAGATCAGTGGGACAAAAACCAATAACGCTCCAAAAAACACCATACAATGGAAGGCCTGCTTACTCTTGCCCCACCTCGCGATTTCTTCGAACCCCTGATCCGGTCTCAGCACGCCTAAGCCTCGAAACATCACAATTGCTGCATTTGCCAGCAACGCATAAGCTGGGACACTGAAGCAGATCGCTAAAGCGAGATAACTAATTAGAATAAGCGGCAGCGAGGCGTTTGCACTTCCAAGGGCATGTGACAATTTCAACAAAACATGAAACAAAATGATCGCAGCACCCGCAGATTGGAAGCAATTGGCGATCCATTCACTGTTCTTGCGCATAAAGTGGAACATTACCGCACCTTCAGCGTTGCCAGCCCGATCATCGCCAGGATCAGCGAGATGATCCAGAAACGGATCACGATGGTCGGCTCCGCCCAGCCCTTCTTTTCGTAGTGGTGATGGATCGGCGCCATCAGGAACACCCGCCGTCCGGTGCGCTTGAAGTAGAGGACCTGAATGATCACCGACAGCGCCTCGACCACGAACAGTCCGCCGACAATGGCCAGCACCAGCTCGTGCTTGGTGGCCACCGCAATCGCGCCCAGGGCACCGCCCAGGGCCAGCGATCCGGTGTCGCCCATGAACACCGCCGCAGGCGGCGCGTTGTACCACAGGAAGCCGAGGCCCGCGCCAAACAGCGCCGCGGTAAAGATCAGGATCTCGCCGGTGCCGGGCACGTAATGCACGTCCAGGTATTCGGTGAAATCGACCCGCCCCACCGCATAGGCAATCACGCCCAGCGTTCCGGCCGCAATCATCGACGGCATGATCGCCAGCCCGTCAAGGCCATCGGTCAGGTTCACCGCATTGGCCGCGCCGACGATGACGCAAATCGAAAACGGCACATAGAAGATCCCGAGATTGATCAGCGTGTCCTTGAACACCGGCAGCGCCAGCTGGTGCTGCAGCGGCTCCGGGTGATAGGCCGCAGCCCACAGCGACGCGGTCACCGCGATCAGCACCCCCAAGAGCAGCCGCACCTTGCCCGGCACGCCCTTGGTGTTTTGCTTTGAGACCTTGGCGTAATCGTCGGCAAAGCCGATGAGGCCGTAGGCCATGGTCACAAACAGAACCAGCCAGACAAAGGGGTTGTCCCAGCGCGCCCACATCAGCGTCGCGGTCAGCAGCGCACCGACGATCAGCAAGCCCCCCATGGTCGGGGTGCCCGCTTTGGTGAAATGCCCCTCCGGCCCGTCGTCGCGGATCGGCTGGCCCTTGCCCTGCCGCTTGCGCAGCACGTTGATCAGCGGCTTGCCGAACAGGAAGCCAAAGACCAGCGCGGTCAAAAAGGCGCCGCCTGCGCGGAATGTGATATAGCGGAACAGGTTGTAGAAATCCCCCCCGTCCGACAAAGCGGTCAGCCAATAGAGCATCCTGGCCCTTCCCTCGTTCTTCTTACGCGTTTTCTGAGTTGGGGCCGGATTGACCCATTTCGCGGATGCCGTCAACGATCTTGGCCAGCGCCATGCTCAAAGAACCCTTTGCCAGCACGATATCGCCGCCTTGGATTTCGCTTGCCAGACCGGGCAGCGCTTCCGCGCTGGTTGGGTACCAGCCGCCGCGCTTGCCCTCTGGCAGCGCTTTGTGCAGCGCCTGCATCAACGGGCCGATGCAATGGATCCGGTCGATGCCCTGCACCGCCTCCAGCTCCGCCAGCCCGGCGTGCAGGTCCATCTCCTGCGGGCCCAGTTCCTTCATGTCGCCCACATAGGCGATCCTGCGGCCCTCGCCCGGAGTGGCTGCCAGCACCGCCAGCGCCGCCGCCATCGAGGTCGGGTTGGCGTTGTAGCTGTCGTCCAGCAGGGTGACGGCGCCGCTGTCCAGCCGGATTGCCTCCCGCACGCCGCGGCCCTTGACCGGCGACCACAGGGCAAGGCTTTCCACGGCTTTCACCGGGTCGGCACCCAGCGCCTCGGCACAGGCCAGCGCGCCAAGCGCGTTCATTGCGAAATGCGCGCCAAGCGATTGAATGTGCAGCTCAACCTCACGGCCATTGGCGGTGGCGCGGGCGACGGTCTCCTCGCCGTCGATCCCGGCAGAGTGCAGGGTGCAGTCCTCCGCACTCTCGCCGAACCAGCAGGCAGAGACGCCCAGCTCCGTGGCCACATCCCGCAGCACATGCGCTTCAGCGATATCAGCGTTCAGCACCGCAACGCCGCCGGGCTCCAGCCCCTCAATGATCGCGGCCTTCTCGCGGGCGATGCCTTCGACGTTTTCAAAGGCTTCCAGATGCACCGCAGCCACGGTGGTCACCATTGCCACATGCGGGCGGGCCTGTTTTGCCAATGGCGCGATCTCGCCGGGGTGGTTCATGCCGATCTCGATCACCGCAAACTCGGTATCGCGCGGCATCCGCGCCAGCGTCAGCGGCACGCCCCAATGGTTGTTATAGCTGGCGACAGCCGCATGGGTGCGGCCCTGATCCGACAGCATCCGCGCCAGCATTTCCTTGGTCGAGGTCTTGCCGACCGAGCCGGTGACGGCGACGACCTTGGCCTGCGTCCGCGCGCGCGACGCCTTGCCCAAGGCCTCCAGCCCGGCCTGCACGTCGTCCACGATCAGCAGCGGCGCGTCTTCCGGCAGCCCGTCGGGAATGCGGGACACCAGCGCCGCAGCCGCGCCCTTTTCCAGCGCCTGCGCCACGAAGTCATGGCCGTCGCGGGCGGCCTTCAGGGCCACGAACATGTCGCCTGCCTCAATGGTGCGGGTGTCGATCGACAGGCCGGAGACAGCCCAATCGCCCTGCGCCTGCCCGCCAGTGGCGGCGGCGGCCTCTTCTGCGGTCCAAAGCGTCATGCGATCCTCCCGTCAAGCGCGGACACGGCAATACTGGCCTGTTCCACATCGTCAAACGGCAGCACGGTGTCGCCCACGGTCTGGCCGGTCTCATGCCCCTTGCCGCAGATGATCAGCGCATCGCCCGGCCCCAGCATGTCGGCGCCGCGCAGGATCGCCTCGGCGCGGTCGCCGATCTCGATACAGTCCGGCGCGCCGCCCTTCACGGCGGCGCGGATGATGGCCGGGTCCTCGCTGCGGGGGTTGTCGTCGGTCACGATCACCACATCGGCGTTCTGGTGCGCTGCCTGCCCCATCAGGGGCCGCTTGGTGGTGTCGCGGTCGCCGCCCGCGCCGACGATGGCAATCAGCCGTCCCAGCACATGCGGGCGCAGCGCCTTGATGGCGCTGCCGACAGCATCCGGGGTATGGGCGTAGTCGACAAACACGGCTGAGCCATTGTCCCGCTCCGCCGCCAGCTGCATCCGGCCGCGCACGGTGGTCAGATGCGGCAGGGTCTCAAACACCCGCTCCGGGTCTTCGCCGCCGGCAATCACCAGCCCGCAGGCCAAGAGCACGTTTTCCGCCTGGAAGCCGCCAATCAGATTCAGCCGCACCTGGTACGGCCGGTCATGCCAGGCAAAGCGCATGTCCTGGCCGGTGCCGTCATAGCGCAAGCCCAAGAGGCTGAGGTCGCCCAGCCCCCGGCCCACGCTGATCACCTCCTGCCCGCGGGCGGCGGCGACGGCGCGCATCTCGGCACCGCGGGGATCGTTCATGTTGATGACGGCGACGCCCTCCTCCGGCAGCACCCGGCGGAACAGGCCCGCCTTGGCGGCGAAATAAGCCTCAAACGTCTCGTGATAATCCAGATGGTCCTGGGTGAAATTGGTGAAGCCTGCCGCGGCCAGCTGCACCCCGTCCAGACGGCGCTGGTCAAGCCCGTGGGAGGACGCCTCCATCGCCGCATGGGTGACACCCGCCGCCGCGGCCTCTGCCAGGGCACGGTGCAGGGTGATGGGTTCCGGCGTGGTATGGGCCAGCGGATAGCTCCAGGCGCCTTCGATGCCGGTGGTGCCCATGTTGACGGCCTGATGGCCCAGCTCCATCCAGATCTGGCGCACGAAGGTCGCCACGGACGTCTTGCCGTTGGTGCCGGTCACCGCCACCACGGTCTGCGGCTGGCCGCCGAACCACAGGGCGGCGGCATAGGCCAGCGTCTGGCGCGGGTCCTCAACCACCACCAGCGCGGCGTGGCTTTCGTCCAGCACCTTGGCGGCGATGCCGGCCCCTGCGGCATCGGTCAGAATGGCGGAGGCGCCCTGCTCCAGCGCGGCGGGGATGAACTTGGCCCCGTGCACCTGGCTCCCGGGAAGGGCCGCGAACAGGAACCCCTCGCGCACGTCGCGGCTGTCCACCGCCAGGCCGCGGATCTGCGGGTCGGCGCCGCCGCGGGCAGTGAGCCCCAATTGGCTCAGGGGCTGGTCTGGTCTGCTGCTGCTCATGGCGGCCCTCACCTGGATTAGTTCGAGGTGAGGGTTATACCAGTCACCTCTGCGGGTTCAACTTGCGGACGCAGCCCCAACAGCGGCGCGACCCGGCCGATCATCTCAGCCGCCACCGGGGTGGCGGTCCAGCCTGCGGTGCGGCGTTCCTCGCCGTGAGCGATGATGGAGGGTTCGTCAAGCGTCACGATCAGCACGTATTTCGGGTCATGTGCCGGGAAAATAGAGGCAAAAGTGGCAATCACCTTGTCCTCGTAATAGCCGCCCTGCGGCTTGGGCTTGTCGGCGGTGCCGGTCTTGCCGCCGACCTGATAGCCGTCGACCTCGGCAAAGGAGGCGGTGCCTTCGCTCACCACCTTGCGCAGCATTTTGCGCGCGGCGGCGGCTGAGGCCTCGCTCATCACCCGTTCGCCCAGCTGCGGGCCGTTCCGTTTCAGAATCGTCGGCGCCACGTAGCGGCCGCCGTTGGCCACCGCGGCATAGCCCGCCGCCAGATGCATCGGCGTGGTGGAAATGCCGTGACCGTAAGAGATTGTCATCGCCGACAGTTCCGACCAGTTGCCGGGCAGCAGCGGCTTGCCGCCCTTCGCTTCGGAGATTTCAAACGGCGTCGGCTCCAGCATGCCCAGCGTGTCGAGGAAGCTTTTCTGCCGCTCCACCCCGATCTGCTGCGCCAGCCGCGCAGTGCCGATGTTGGAGGATTTGACGATGATCTTGGTCACCGACATCTCGTTGCCGTAGTTGCGGAAATCGCGGATCGCAAAGCGGCCCCAGCGCAGCGGTCCGCGGGTGTCGATCACGGTGTCGGCGCCGACCAGCCCCAGATCCATCGCCTGCGCGGCGGTGAAGATCTTGAAGGTGGAGCCAAGCTCATACACCCCCTGCACCGCGCGGTTGAACAGCGGGCTGACGGAGGGGTCAAAGCCGGAGGCCGGCGGGCGCGGACGGTCGTTGGGGTCGAAGTCCGGGAAAGAGACGACCGAGATCACCTCGCCCGTATGCGCATCCATCAGGATTGAGGTGGCGCCCTTGGCGTTCATCAGCTTCATGCCGCCATGCAGAACCTGCTCTGCGGCCGCCTGCACGGTCAGGTCGAGGGACAGCTGCAGCGGCTTGCCCGCATTGGCCGGGTCGCGCAGGTAATCGTCGAACTGGCGCTCGACACCGGCGACGCCGATCACCTCGGCGGCGTTCACGCCTTCCTTGCCGAAACCGGCACCGCCCAGCACATGCGCGGCCAGGCTGCCGTTCGGATAGAGGCGCATTTCGCGCGGCCCGAACATCAGGCCCGGATCGCCGATATCATGCACCGCCTGGAGCTGCTCGGGGCTGATTTTCTTCTTTACCCACAGGAACTTGCGCTTGCCGGTGAAGTCCTTGATCAGCCGTTCGCGGTCCAGGTCGGGGAAAATTTCCACCAGCTTTTCCGCAGCACCAACAGGGTCGATCATCTGCGGCGGCTGAGCATAAAGGGAATGGGTTTCGAAATTGGTGGCCAGCAGGCGCCCGTCGCGGTCGACGATATCGGCGCGCTGCATGGCGATGGCGCTGCCCGGCACGCTGGCCACGGGTTCTGCCGGTTCTGACACCGCGGTCATCGCCATGCGGGCAATGATCGCCCCGAAGGCGCAAACAAAGAACAGCCCCAGCACCAAAAGCCGCCCCTCGGCGCGCTGGCGGGCCTGCACCTGCATTTCCTGATGGCGCAGGCTGAGGTTTTCGCGTTCGATCGCGTCCGGGTTCGCGCCGGTTGCGCGGGCATGAAGGACACGGGCCAGCGGGCGGAGCGGTGTGCGGATCATGGCCGTGTCCCCGCATTCAGGCCCGAAACCTCGACCTCGTTGGTGATCTCCAGGTCCGGCAGCACCGGGTAGGAGACCTCATCCACCCGCCCGAACTGGTCGGGGCGCAGCGGCAGCAGGCCGAGGCGGTCGAAATTGATGTCGGCCAGATCGCGCAGCCGCTGCGGGCGGTTGAGATAGGCCCACTCGGCGCGCAGCACGCTGAGGCGCACCTGCGCCGCGCCGATCTGCTGCTGCAGGGCGCGGGTTTCCTTCAGCACCTGCTGGGTGGCGTAGTTTTCGCGGTAGGCCCAAAAGGCAAGGCCGAACACAGCCAGACAAGTTGCGGCATACAGCAGGGTCTTCATTTACGCGTCTCTTTCAGCTGCGGCATTCCAAGGTCCTTGGCCGAGATCGGCCCCGGCGCGGCATCGGTGCGGCGCCCGACCCGCAGGCGGGCGGAACGGGCACGGGGGTTTTCGGCCAGCTCCTGCTCGTCCGGGCCAACCGCTTTGCGGGTGACCAGTTCGAACTGGGGCGGGGTTTCCTCCTGCTCCGGCGCATAGCGGTTGGCGCGGCCGGTCTTGCCTGCGCGGTGCTGGAAGAAACGTTTGACCATCCGGTCCTCGACCGAGTGGAAGGTGACGACGGCCAGAAGCCCGCCGGGCTTCAGCGCGCGCTCGGCGGCCAGGAGGCCCTCGAACAGTTCGTCATATTCGGCGTTCACCGCGATGCGCAGGCCCTGGAAGCTGCGGGTCGCGGGGTGCGACTGGCCGGGCTTGGGGCGCGGCAGGCAGCTTTCAATGATACCGGCAAGGCGCAGGGTGGTGGTGATCGGTTCGATCTCGCGCTCGCGGACGATGGCCTTGGCGATGCGGCGGCTGGCGCGTTCCTCGCCGTAGTGGAACAGGATATCGGCGATCTGCGCCTCGGTCAGCTCTGCGATCAGGTCGGCGGCGGAGGGGCCGGACTGCGACATCCGCATGTCCAGCGGGCCGTCCTTCATGAAGGAGAAGCCGCGTTCGGCCAGGTCCAACTGCATGGAAGAGACGCCAAGGTCCAGAACAACGCCATCCAGGTCCTGGGCATATTCATCCATGCGGGAGAAAACGCCCTGCTGCAGGATCAGGCGGCCGCCGTACTGCCCCGCCCAGGGCTTGGCGAGTTCAAAAGCCAGCGGGTCGCGATCAACCCCGATCACCTGCTCTGCCCCGGCCTCCAGCAGGCCACGGGTATAGCCGCCGGCGCCGAAGGTTCCGTCCAGCCAGCGGCCGGTGACAGGCGCCACCGCCTGCAACAGCGGGCGCAGAAGAACGGGGATGTGGGGACCATTGGCAGCTTTCTGGTCCTGGGTCATGTCTTAAGCGCTCCCGGCGCCATCTAGGAATTCCATCGGATCGAAGTCGTCGGGCAGCTCTTCCATCCATTTCTCGGCCTGAGCCAGTTCCTCAGCCTCGTAGGTTTCCGGCTTCCAGATCTGGAAGGTGTCGCCCGCGGCGATGAAAAAGGCCTCGGCCTCCAGATCAATCTTCTGGCGCAGCTTGGCGGGCAGCACCAGGCGGCCGGTCTCATCCACATTGGTCGGGAAGGACTGGCCGTGGAACATCCGCTGCAGCATCTTGCGCTGCATCGAGCCGCGCGGCAGCTGGTCGATCTTGGCGTCGACCTCTTCGATTGCCTCTATAGTATAGCATTCCAGGAAATTGCGGCGATGGTCGCCGTAGACAATCACCAGTTCGGGGTTCTGGCCGGGCTGCCAGTTCGGATCGGCGGCCTCCAGCACACGGCGAAAGGAGGCGGGGATTGACACCCGCCCCTTGCTGTCCACCTTGTGGTGGCTTTCGCCTCTGAACCTGCGGCCCAATTTCCCGTCCTTTTCGCGCGTCCCTCGCGTTAACCCGTCCCCCAGAATGAAAAGGGGCGGGTTGATCTGCTGCCACTGATCAACCCGCCGCCTTGGCCCGCTTTGCGGGATGTCCGACTGCGCGCGCCACCTGGGGGGATGTCTGCTCGCTCGCGCGCCGGATCTCTTGGTTCGATGAAAGCGAAGGCCTGTATGAAACCTGCTTGTTTTGTTTTTGGCTTGGGGTCGTTTGGCGCCCCGTCCCTCGTCTCATCCGATGAACAAGGGATACTATGGGAATTGATGGCCCTGCAACTGTTTTTTGCGGGAACCTGCCGAGGCCTTGACAGTGCATCAGCAGATTCGCCCCAGATTCGTGGCCAACTCAGGACCAATTCCGGAACTTGTTGTGAGTTAATGCAACGCAAACACTACATATAGAGGGGAGTTGCGGCTGCAAATTTTTTCCCATAGTTTCCCGCGATTCCGTCAGACGACTCGCAAATTCTGCCAATGTTCGCGCAACGTTCGCAAATCACCTCATCCCCTCGCGCCGGAAATTCCTGTTATCAGCGTTTCAGCACGGGGTGATTCGTGCTGGCAAGAGGGAACAGGCGGAAAAACGGGCCATGATTTCCCATGGCGCCCATGATTTCCCGCAGATCCCGTAATTTCCCAGCCGTCCCATGGTTTCCCGCCTGCCCTGCAGGCCTTTGCCCTGTGCGGCCTGTCCCATCCGCTCCCGGTTCCGGCAGGCAATCCCATCAGCGCCCATGTGCGGGCCGCAAACAGCAGCAGGCCCGCCACAGGGGGCGGGCCATCCGATCGTATTTATAGAGAGAGAGTGCGTGCCCGCGGGGCGTCAGGCCATACCGCCGCCGATCAGCCCCTCTGCGATCCGGGCATAGGCCTGGGCCATTGCGCCCTCGCCCGCGGCCACCGGCGTGCCGCTGTCGCCCGCCAGCCGGGTGTCCAGATCAATCGGCAATGCTCCGAGCAGCGGCAGGCCCAGAGACTCGGCCTCGGCCGCGACGCCGCCATGGCCGAAGATGTGATGCTCGCCGCCGCAATCCGGGCAGGTGAAGAAGGACATGTTCTCAATCAGCCCCAGCACCGGGGTCTTCAGCGTCTTGAACATGTCCATCGCCTTGCGCGCATCCAAGAGCGCCACGTCCTGCGGGGTGGATACCACGATGGCGCCCGACAGCTCTGCCTTGGTGCAGAGGGTCAGCTGCACGTCGCCGGTGCCGGGCGGCAGGTCAACGATCAGCACGTCCAGCTCGCCCCAGTTCACTTGCCCCAGCATCTGCTGCAGCGCCCCCATCAGCATCGGGCCGCGCCAGACCACCGCCTTGCCTTCCTCCAGCATGAAGCCGATCGACATCAGGGTGACGCCATGGGCGTGCAGCGGTTCGATGGTCTTGCCGTCGGGGCTGGCGGGGCGGCCCTTGGCGCCCATCATGCGGGGCTGGGAGGGACCATAGATATCGGCGTCCAGCAGCCCCACCTTGCGGCCCTGTTTCGCCAGAGCCACGGCGAGATTCGACGATACGGTGGATTTGCCCACCCCGCCCTTGCCGGAGGCAATCGCCAGGATGCGCTTGACGCCTGCGGGTTTCAGCGGCTCCGCCTGCGGTTTCGGGTGGCCGCCGACCTTGAGGCTGGGCGCAGGCTGCTGCGGCGCGTGGGCGGTCAGCGCGGCGGAGACGGTTTCGACGCCCTCGATGGACAGCACCGCCGCCTCGGCCGCCTTGCGCAGGGGCTCCATCAGCTTGGCGATCTCAAGGCTGGGGGCCTCGATCACAAAGCTGACCTTGCTGCCGTCGATCCGCAGCGCCCGCAGCATGTCGCGCGACACCAGCGTGCCGCCGTCCGGCAGGGCCAGCCGCTCCAGCGCTGCGTGAATCTGATCCTGGGTGACCGGCATGTCTGCTCTCCTGCGTGTTATCCGGCACATATATATGCGGCGGCGGCAGCGCTTGAAACCCGCCAGGCCCGATTGCCGCATATGGGCCGCGGAGACCGGATGCGCGGCCTGTCAACAGGCGGCGCCCGAAGCCATGCAGAAACCGCCGCGCGGTGCCGCAAAATTATACAGATGCGCAACGCGCTGCCGAAATTATTGTCATATTCCAGTTACATACCCATACGTCACCCATGCAGATGCTGCATAGCAGCAATGACGAAGCACGGGATTGCGACTCCCGGGGAGATCCCTAAATTATGGCTCAAGCGGCGCCGCTGAGGCGCAAGACGCAGATGACGAAACGGCTGGATGAAGGAACACGACCATGGCTGCAGCACATCAAATCTCCGCGGTGAGCGTAGCATCCCCGGCCGGCTTCCTGAACGCGCTGCTGGTGAAGTTCACCCGCTACCGCCTGTACCGCCAGACCGTCAATGAGCTGTCGGCGCTGTCGGGCCGCGAGCTGGCGGACCTGGGGCTGAGCCGCTGCGAAATCAAGCGCGTCGCCTACCAGGCCGCTTACGAGAACAACTGATAGAGATCAGGCTCTTCCTCCTCCTCCCTTTGAAGAGCCTGTCCTACGCGGCGGCATCCTCCTCCTCCCTGATGCCGCCGCACCCTATACCGGTCTTGAAGCCGGGCTTGAATCACCGGGGTCTCCTCCTCCCTTTTCCCCGGTGTTTGACAGAACGGCGGTGCCCCTCCTCCTCCCTGGGCGCCGCCGTTTCTTGTTTTTCAGGACATCACATCAAAGCCCCCGCACCCTTGCGGCATGCCGGAAGCGTGCTGCAGGCAAGCGGCTG